>CAJPQU010000064.1 GCA_905372875.1 uncultured Schwartzia sp.
CCCCAATACCCCCGGCCACAGGATGCGAGGATGTCACGTAAGGATACGTACCATAGTCAAGATCCAGCATCGTGGCCTGCGCTCCTTCGAAGAGAACGCGCTTTCCCGCCGCCAGTTCTTCGTGCAGCAGGGCGATGGTATCGCAGACATAAGGGCGCAGCCGCTCTGCGTAGCCTAAATACGAGGTCAAAAGTTCGTCATAATCCAAGGGCGCGTGGTTATACATCCGCTCTAATTCCATGTTTTTGAAGGTTAAATTTTCTTTCAAGCGCTTGGCAAATTCTTCCTTATCCATGAGATCACAGACCCGGATGCCCATGCGCTTAGCCTTATCCTGATAACAGGGGCCGATGCCGCGCTTCGTGGTGCCGATCTTGCTCGCCCCGCGCAGTTCCTCGCTGAGGCTGTCAATCAGGCGATGGTAGGGGAATACGACATGGGCACGGTTGGATAAGCGAATGCCGCTGATATCCACACCTCGCTTCGCCATGGCGTCCATCTCTTCCAGCATGACCTCGGGATCCACCACGACCCCGTTGCCGATGACGCAGTATGTCCCCGGATAGAGAATGCCCGACGGCAGGAGACGCAGCTTATATTCCTCGCCGTTCACCGCCACCGTATGCCCGGCGTTGCTGCCGCCGCCATAACGTACTACTGTATCCGCCTGACTGGCCAAATAATCGACGATCTTCCCCTTGCCTTCATCGCCCCACTGGCTGCCCATGACTACCACTGCTGCCATCTGTCTATCGCTCCTTCTTCATCCTGTCTCGAAAGTCATCCTCATAGAACTGCTGCATCCCTGCGTATCTTTTCCGCCGGGCGGCGCCATCCCTCCGGGAAAATGGCCGAAAATCTCCCCCGTACTGCCTTAAAGCCCGAAACGGGCGAAAATCATATCCACATTGCGGAGGAACCACTGATAATCAAAGCACGCCTCGATCTCAGCTTTCGTGAGATACCGGGTAATATCCGGATCTTTCTCCACGTTGGTACGGAAATCCTCCCCCGCCATCCAGCGTTTCATGGCGTTTCTCTGCACCCACTGATAGGCATCCTCCCGGAGAACTCCCTTGTCCACGATGGCTAAGAGAAGCCGCTGGCTGTAAATGAGGCCCCCGGTCTTATTCATATTTTCCAGCATGGCCTCTGGATACACCAAGAGTTTATCGATGATATTGGTAAATTTCTTCACGCAGTAATCCACATTGATGGTGCTGTCCGGCAGGATGACACGCTCCACGGAAGAATGGGAAATGTCCCGCTCGTGCCAGAGGGTGATGTTCTCCATGGCCGCCACCGCATTGCCCCGCACGAGGCGCGCCATGCCCGACACCCGCTCGCAGGTGATGGGATTGCGCTTGTGGGGCATGGCGGAAGATCCCTTCTGCCCCGGGCTGAAATACTCCTCCGCCTCCCGGATATCGGTACGCTGGAGATTGCGGATCTCCGTGGCGAATTTCTCGAAAGAGCTGGCCACGATGGCCAGCGTCGTCATGTACTCAGCGTGGCGATCCCGCTGAATGACCTGCGTCGCCAGACGAACCGGCGTCAGCCCCAACTTCTGACAGACCATCGCCTCAATGCGCGGGTCGATGTTGGAATACGTCCCCACCGCTCCGGAGAGTTTCCCCACCGCCACCATTTTCTGCGCGTGTTCCACCCGCTCGATGTCCCGCTCCACCTCCGCCATCCAAAGGAGGAGCTTAAGCCCGAAGGTCATGGGCTCAGCATGAATGCCGTGGGTGCGCCCGATACAGGGGGTATGCTTAAATTCCGCCGCCCGGCGCTTTAACACTTCATGAAAGCGGCGCAAATCCTGCAAGATGATGTCCGCCGACTTCTTCATCATGATGCCCAGCGCCGTATCCTTCACGTCGCTGGACGTAAGCCCCCGGTGGATATACTTGGAATCCTCCCCCACATATTCCGCCACATTCGTCAGAAAGGCAATGATATCGTGATTCGTCACCTTCTCAATCTCATGTACGCGCGCCAGATCAAACTTCGCCTTACGACGAATATTCGCCGCCGCTTCCTGCGGGATCTCCCCCAATTCGGCCATGGCATCACAAGCCGCAAGCTCCACTTCAAGAATCTCTTCAAATTCATGCTGCAAGGACCAAAGATGTCCCATCTCCGGGTTCGTATAGCGTTCGATCATTGATCTGTACCCCCTCTGCCCAAATGGCGGCGAAAAACATGGCTGCGCCAACGGGTTCATCATATCATTCCCCTTCGCCCCTGTCAATTCTACATAAAGCGCATCTTCCATTCGGGTAAAACGCAGCAAAGATGCTGCTTGTCCTCTTTGTTTTCTCATATTTGTTCCCCTGACAAAAAATTCCTCGAAGCAGCGTGCCCGCACATACCGCTGCCGTACCGGTCGCATAAAAAAAAACAGCCGGAAGCATCAGCTGCCGGCCATCAAGCACCTAAAATCTCCTTTGCCAGTCAGGAGGCACCGAGTGCCCCTGACTGGCAAGCAGTGGCGAGTCTTTACGTTGCCGGCTGCGATTCGGGCATACCGGCCATTCGTACCGCCATCTCGCTGTGTCCCTGAAATACGCCTCCATCGGCAATATTGAGGCTGCGGACTTTAACATCCCCTACCAGCTGCCCCGTAACGTAGATGCTGAGATTCCCTTCAATATCAGCGTTGCCGGTGACACTCCCCGCCACAATGAGGCTGCTGGCCTTGACGTCACCCGTGACGCAGCCGCTCTCGCCGATGACCGCGTCACCGCTGACCGAGATGCCGCCGTCTACCCGACCGTCCACGCGAATGTTTCCGCCGCCTGCGATTTGTCCGGTGATGACCGTGCTGCGGCCGATCACCGTCTCGATATCGTTGCCGACTGAGATATCGACTTTCTTCTTCATACTCTCAAACATGATGACCGCCTCTCTCCCTAAGACATTGCTTCTTGCTTTCTCTGTCGGCCGTACGGCCGATACCACAGTAAAATCAGAGATACCCGGACGGATTGACCGGCTCTCCGTTGATGCGTACCTCATAATGAACGTGCGGCCCGGTGCTGAAGCCCGTGCTGCCCATAAACGCGATGATCTGCCCCCGCGTCACCGTCTGCCCTGGAGATACCACCACTTCCTGCGCATGTCCGTAACGGGTCACAACGCCGTTGCCGTGGTCGATGTCCACCATATTGCCGTAGCCGCCCGAATTCCAGCCCGCCGCCACCACGATGCCGTCGGCCGTAGCGGTGATGGGCGTCCCATAATCATTGGCGATATCAATGCCGGGATGAAAATCACTGCCGCCCCAGCGCAGCCCGTAGGGGGAACTCACATCGCCGCCGGCCGGCCAGCCTGACGGAGTCATGCGGCTGAGCTGCTGTTGATAAAGCATATACTGCTGTTTTTCCACCAGCGCGGCCCGAATCTCTTCCAAGTTGGCCCGGCTCTTCGCTATGCGCTGCTGAATATTGTCCAACGCCTGCCGGACATTTTTGACATTCGGCGCGATCCACGGACCGCCCTGCCCATCATGATGAGCATCGTCAGCCGGTGCGAACGGTTCCGGCTCTGCGTACGCCGATTCCGCAGAAGGAATATCCGCGGGCAGCGCTCCTTCCGGCGCTGGTACCCCCTCCGGCGGTGTGCCGCCGGACGCGTCCTCGGATGCAGGCAGTCCCGACAAACGCTGCAATTCCTGCTCAATCTGGCTGAGCTTCTCCATTTCATCCTGCAGCGCGTTGGCCTTCTTGGCCAACTGAGAAAGCTGTTCCTGCTGCATGCTGTTCACCTGCTGAAGCTGACTGATCTCCGCGGCGTTCGTCTTCCCCTCAAAAGCGCTGTACGTGGCATAGCCAAAAGCTCCCACAAAGAGAACGGCTCCCGCAGCCAGCGAGGCAAACCCGTATTTGAAGACACGAAGCGGCAGACGAATACTGTGTATCGTCTGCCCTTGATGCGGAATAATTTTGATCGTGTACTCCCGGTGATCTTCTGGTCGTAAACGCCCCTCCAAAAGAACCCCTCCAAACCATGCACAAAAACTAACGGCAAGAGAAATTTTCACCTGACAGAAAGGGCCGACGTCGGTCCGCTTCCTTGCGGCCGCCCTCGCTGCGTGCTCACCTTACACTTAAACACCAAACGCCAGCGGCGCGCCCCTTGCCTTTGTCAAGTATCCTTATTATATCATACCCGAGGGAAAAAGAAAAACCCGCGCCGTATCGCGAAAGCAGGGCTTATCTGCTGTCGCCGTCAAGAAAAACCGCCCTCGGAACGGATCACCATTTTTTCTAAACTTTTTCCAAGATAAAACAAAAGTACCATACCCCGGGACACCTCACGGGATCAAATATCAGGCAGCTGCCAATCCACCGGTGTTTCCCCGACGCTTTCCAAAAAGGCGTTGACCTTGGAAAAGGGCCGGCTGCCGAAAAATCCGTAGCTGGCGGAAAGCGGGCTGGGGTGGGGCGACTCCACAATAAAATGGCGGGAGGTATCGATCATGTTCTTCTTTTTCCGTGCCGGGCCGCCCCAAAGAATAAAGGCCAACGGTTTCTCCCGCGCGTTCAGGAGCGTGATGATCTTATCCGTAAACGTTTCCCAGCCCCGTCCCCGATGAGAATTCGCCTGATGGGCCCGCACCGTCAGCACCGTATTGAGGAGCAGCACCCCCTGCTCTGCCCAGGGCTTCAAGCAGCCGTTATTCGGGATCCGGCAGCCTAAATCCGTTTGCAGCTCTTTAAAAATATTCAGCAAGGACGGCGGCGGCGCCACCCCCGGCTGCACGGAGAAACTCAGTCCATGTGCCTGTCCCGGCCCATGATAAGGATCCTGTCCTAAAATGACGACTTTTACCGCCGCATAAGGCGTATAATGGAGCGCATTAAAAATATCATACATGTCGGGATAGACGCGTCCCCGTCGGTATTCGTCGATGAGGAACCGGCGCAGTTCTTGATAATAGGGCTGTTTGAGTTCCTCATCGAGGTAGGCGGCCCAATCGTTATGAAAAATCTCCATGCGAATCCCCCCGCAAGCTTTTTTCCATTATATCATATCCCCCTAAACGCCGGCTTCGCTTACGTCCACCCTTGCTAAGGGATGAGATACCTATTCTCCACTAAAGCCGCGTTTTGAAACGCTCCCTAAGTGCTTCATACAGTATCATACAGCCTTAAATACCATACACGACT
Source organism: uncultured Schwartzia sp. (assembly GCA_905372875.1). GTDB lineage: Bacteria > Bacillota > Negativicutes > Selenomonadales > Selenomonadaceae > CAJPQU01. Next base: position 5,175 of record CAJPQU010000064.1, read on the forward strand.
AAACGCCGGCCGCCTTCTCTCGCCTTTGTTCAGAGGGTATGGTATAATGTGACCACTTAATGGCCAACAGCAAAAAGGAGCCTTCTCCGTGAAAAAGGAAGCGATCCTGACGCGTCTGCGTCATCTCTACAACACGAACCCTTTCGTCCACCTCTTGGACATCGTCATCGACGACGCAGGCCCCGGTTGGGCAAAAAGTCACATGGACGTGCAGCCCCATCTCGTCAACATGGACGGCCTTCTCCACGGCGGCGCCCTGGGGACCCTCATCGACAATCTCTGCGGCGTCTCTGGGCGCACCCTCGGCTACAGCGTAGTGACCCAGAACATTTCCGCCAATTACATTAAGAATATTCCCGTAGGGAATACCGCCTACGCGGCATGTAAAGTGCTGCACCACGGGCGCAGTACCATGGTCATGGCGGTAGACGCCTACAGCGCGGATCACCGCCTTCTCTGTCAGGCCGTCGCCACCATGTTCATCGCCAACGCGGACAAAAATTTTCAAGACATCTGGGAGGAGGGCGGCACCCCATGACCTCAGCCGCATGTCTCGCCATCATCCAGGACATCTTCAGCAGCAATCAATTTGTCAAACACTGCGGCATTCTCATCGACGAAGTAGGCTGCGGCTGGTCGAAGCTCCACATGCCCATCTCCGGCGATGTGCATACGAACCTCACCGGCTTCGTCCACGGCGGCGCCCTATCCACCCTGGCCAATACTGCCGTGGGCGTGGCCTGCTGCACCGTAGGAGCGCGCACTGTGACGCTGAACATTGTCACCGACTTCATCGGCAACCTCCAAGCGGGGGACACCGCCTGGGCTGAGGCCAAGGTCACACACCGCGGCCGCCGCACCATCGTCCTCACCGCCGAAATTTACGACGATGCCCGCAATCTCCTCGCCAAGACCATGGCCTCCATGTATGTCAAAGGGGCGGACGACCGCATCCCGGCGAAATGGTAAACATAAACTCATCTTTGTGCATTGCGAAAAAGACTCGCGCCGCAGAAAACGATCCTGCAGCGCGAGTCTTTTTTAATGAACAAACAACGGGAGTCAAGAGGCCGTTTTCCCTCCGAAGTAAATGGTACGCCCGGCCGCAGCGACCCGCCTCCTCACACCGGAGCGAAATACAGAAGAAGAATCAGCAGCAATCCCGCAATAACGAAATTTTTTACCCGGGTACTCCCGATGACCACGTCTTCCTGAAGCCATTGCCGGATTTCCCCCACGCCGCCGCTGAGAGAAACGGGGCGCCGATGAAGGAACAGACGATAGGCTATTCCTGCCCCCAGGAGGAGCAGAACCCCTGCACTAAGAACAACGGCTCCCCAGGAAAGGGACGCCGAAAAAAGCTGCGCGATCTGCTGCTCCAGTCCCGATCCTTTTTTCCCGCTTCCTTTCAGCCACCAATAGAGGATCGGGCCAACCACCCCGAAAAAGCCGCTGATTCCTCCGTAGAGGAAATCGCTGCACCGCCCTTTGAGCCCCAAATACACGGAGCCGCCGCCCATTACCAGCAAGAGCAGCGTCAGCATATCGCTCACCTTGGTCAGCGGCATCCCGCCCACCAAGGGCAGGCGTACGATTGGCAGGAATACCCCCAGCGCCAGCAAAGCCCCGCCCGCGATGCCGGCCAGGCGCATATGGCTTAGCGAGGTGTCCGTCAGCAGGGCACTCTTCGGCGGTGTATTTCCTAATGGCGGCGCGGCCGCTTCTCTTTCTGCTTCTCCGGCCTCTATCGAAGAAGCAGGTTCCTTCGTTTCTGTTTCTGACACACCTGCCGGCGGCTCTTGCGCAGTAATCTCTCCCTGCCGATCAGCGGCTTCTTCCCAACGCTCCTTCATCGGCTGCTCCTTCTCTGATTCCAGCTCCTCCGTCGACAAAATATTCTGTTCCCTTTTCGGCAAAGACGCGCCGCAAGCCGCGCAGAAATTCGATTCTGCCTCCGATTCTTCCCCGCAGGCAGGACATATACGTTTTTCTTCCATGACAATCTCCTTGAAAAATAGACCCGCGGCGCTCAAAGGAGTGAAGCGACTTTAAGGGTGAATATCTCGACATTCATCGCCGCGAATACCAGGACGGCAATCGTCAAAATGGTGAGAATATAAGCGGGTATCTTCTGCGATCCGATCTCCGCTGTCTCTGTGAGCGCCAGCCGGCATTCGGCAAAAATGCTCCCCAGGCTGACTTCCGCCTGCTTTTTCACTAAGCGGCAAGCGGCGCAAGCGATGACCGTCAGCAGCGCACCCGCCAAAAGGAGATAAAAGCCGATGCCCGTACCGATCAATTTATCGGCAAACGAGTGCAGAATCTGCATGATAAATTGAGCGTCCCGGTTCTGCGTCTGTTCGAGAAGCGCCATCGTTTTTTTCATGTCGCCCAGCGCCGTGTATAATTTATAATACATTCCCCCAAAAGTCGCCAGAATGCCCAGCGATACGGACAGCGGAATATTATACTTCGCTTCCTTGAAGAAGTAGGCAGCAAAGCAGCAAAGTACCACCAAGAGAAAACTCAGCATTTGGCTGACGTTCATCAGGCTGGTGACTATGCTCAAAAGGCTGATGCTGAGCAGCGGCAAAAGTACAGAGACGGCTGTCATACCAAGCCCAATATAGCCAGCCTCTTCCCAAAGGGGCCGCCTGGCTGAGGACGGCGGATTCTCTCTCTTGACCGTTGCCGCTTGTGCTGTCGGCGTTGCCGGGGTCGGAGGCTCTGCTGCCGGCTTTTCCGGCACTTCGTTTTGCGCTTGGGGCATACCACATTCCGAGCAAAAGCTGGCGCTGTCCTCCAATTCAGTTTGGCACCGTTCACAATGTTTCATAAAAACCATCTCGCTTTCTTGATCAATTAACTGCCGGTCACAATTTCTTCTTCATAATAAAGTTCGCCGGTACTGACGGGTTCCGCCGTGCTGCCCGCAGCGGCTTCCCAGGACGGCGCCTCTTCTTCGTAAGTATTTTCCGTTTTTCCCGCACGGTGAATGGTGATATCCTGGAAACCAAACCAGTTTTGCCCTGCATCCCAGAAAAGCTTATAGCGCGTCGGCGTTTCTTTCCCGTCACCGGTGAACGCCAGCATGAGGTCATGATCCGCGTCGATCCACATCTGCGGGCGCGGAATCGGACTGTAATAATCCCGGCTGTCCACATATTTTTCCAGCTTTCCGGCCGTCGGGTCATACCCCATCAAGACGGCGCGCGGCACTGTCTCCAGAGAAAAGAAGATGCGGTCCGTCCCCTCGTCGCGAAAAATTTTGAACCCATACCCCGTCACGCTCGCCGGGCAATACCCATCGGCGATGCGCTTGTCATTCCACCAAATGATCAGATGATATTTTTTCTGCTCGGGCGCCATCCAGAGCTTGCGAAAACGTATTTTGAACTTCCCTTTCTCCGTTTTATAGGCTCTCTCCCAAGCCTCATTGTCCGACAGGCGCAGCACTCCCGTCGACGCCAGCAGAGAAAACGATCCGGCGCTGACAGTCGGCGCGTACCCCGCGAGCAGGCAAAAGAGCAGTAAAAAGATCCCCCACTTTTTCATCTCTCCCTCTCCCCTCTCCTCATCGCGGAACGGCTCTCCTCACACCCCAGCGAATCTTATGCGCATTGACTGTATAATGATTGAAATCCTCCGCCGGCGCCTTTCCCTCCAGCCGAAGCGTCACGGTGAAAGAAAACTGTCCCGGGGTAAGATTGAGATTTGTTATGTTTTCCTCCTGCAAAAAGTCGGTAAAGCTCGCAATTTCCCGATCAAAGCGGAGCAGCGTCACATCGAGCAGCATATCCTTAATGCTGGTCACGACGTCGCCGGTTCCGTTGTAAAACTGCCCCTGTATAAGCAGGTCCTGACCGTCTTTCCACACACTACCGACCAGAAAAACGACCTCTTTTTTCTCCACCAGCGCGCGCTGTTCCGCCTGGTGCTGTTCATGGTATTCCTGTCTTTTTTCAATGGCGTAGCGTTGGTCAAAGGCCAGTTTTTTCTGCACATAAGCCCGCATGGCTGTCTTGGCCGCCGGATAGGAGAAAACATCCGTCACCGCCTGTCCCCCGATCTTCAATCCGGCCGACGCGGCATCGGCCGCCGTCCAAGCCGCAGCAAAATCACGCTGCAACGCGAGGAAGTCCTCCCGCATTTGGGGGTCAAAAATATATTCCGTCGCCTGGAGAATCCCCGCCGCCTTAGCAAAAAGCGCCTGATTTTTTTCCAGTGCCGCCAGAAATTTCTCGTGCCGGTCTTTCTCTTTCTCCGGCGGTGCCATGCCCGCGACCTCCTCGTGCAGTTTTCCCAGCCGCTCCGCCGCCAGCGCCATGCCGGCCCCGACTGTTTTAGCCTCCTCCGCCGAAGCCTCACCGGATAAAGCCTCCAGCGATGTGAACAGCCCCTTGCTTTCCGTCATAACGGTAATAAACTCTTCGCCCTTCGCTTCATAAAGCTTCTCCGTTACCATGCCAAACGCCCAATACAGGACTGCAGCCGCCACCGCCAGTGCCAGAATCAGCTTCGTCTGTTTACTCATCGGTGCCGATGCCGGCACAGCTACCCCCGGTGCCGCATCAACGGACATTTCCCCCGGCGCCGCCTCTGTCAAAGCCGTTGAAGCGATTTCTTTGGGTGCCAAATCCGTCGGCGCGTCGGCGGCTTGCGAAGCGAGCGCCGTCCCCGGGGCGGGTTTTGCTGCTCCACATTTGGGACAAAATTTTCCCGTATTTCCAGGTTCTCCGCAAGTCGGGCAATGCCATGTTCCCTCCGGCGACCCGCACTTTGGGCAAAACTTTCCGGTATTTCCCTCTTGGCCGCAAATCAGGCAGTTCCACGCCCCTTCCGACGCCCCGCACCGCGAGCAGAATTTCCCTTTATTGTCCGGCTTTCCGCAAACTTTACACAGCCAATATCCTGCGGCTTCCTCCATCCCTGCGTCCCTCCTCACTGGCATTTTCCATTTCCCCGCTGCCTCAGCGGTTTCAGAAAATGTTACGCTTCCCCGAAAACCTGAACGATTTACCCCCAGTGTAGCCTAATAACCCCAGAGCGTCAACCACGTTCCAAAAAAATGAGCCGTTTCTAAAAAACGGCCCCTTGCGTGTCCATGATATAACGCCAAACCATCGCTCCTCGGCACCTCCTACGCGATTGACATCGCTGAACATCGCCGAGAGAAGGCACGGTTAACCGGCTTTTCCCACGTGAGCAGCCTGTCAGGAGACGCCGCCATGCCGCATGCCAATATTTCCCGGTCCGTCCGATTCATCCTTCCCGGATGATCTGTGCGATCTTCGCCGCCGCCTCTTTCAGCTCGGCGCTCGTATGCGTCGCCATGAGAGCCGCCCGCAAGCGGGCGCTGCCCCGGGCGACGGTAGGATAGCGGATGGCGGAAAGGAAGATACCCTCCTCGTAGAGG
>CAJPQU010000065.1 GCA_905372875.1 uncultured Schwartzia sp.
GGATTGGATTCGCCCGCCAGCGTGGCGCTGCTCCTGCGGGCGATGAAGGCGGCGGGTTATACCATCGATCATGTGCCTGAGGATGGGAAAGAACTGATGGAAGGATTGTTGGCGGGAATTACGAACGACCGGCGTTTTTTGACGGAAACGGATATGGCGCGGGCCGTGGGACAGGTTTCTAAGGAGGACTATGCCGCGCTCTTCGATTCCTTTGCGCCCCAGACGCAGAAAGAATTGACGGCGGCGTGGGGCGAGGCGCCGGGAACGGTGTTTTTGTATGGCGATCATCTCATTGTTCCCGGTACCATCAATGGCAATGTGCTAATCACGATGCAGCCGCCCCGGGGATTCGGCGAGGATAAGGCGAAGATTCTCCACGATCCTGCTTCTCCGCCGCCGCACCATTATTTGGCGTATTATGCCTGGATCCGCGATCAGTGGCAGGCGGACGCGGTGGTTCATGTGGGGACGCACGGCAGCTTGGAGTGGTTGCCGGGAAAGAACGCGGGTCTGTCGCATCTCTGCTATCCTGAATTGGCCTTAGGGGATTTGCCGGATATCTATCCTTATTATGTCACCATCGTGGGGGAAGGGATTCAGGCGAAGCGGCGGGGCGCGGCCTGCCTCATCGGCCATCTGAATCCGCCCCAGAGCCGGGCTGAAACCTATGACGAATTAGCAGAGCTGGAACTTTTGGTGGAAGAGTACGCGCACTTTAAGGTCAGCCAGCCGGAGAACGCCGGAGTGGTGGCGGAGCGCATTCGAGAAAAGGTAGCGGCGCTTCATTTGGAGGAGGACATTCCGAAGAAGGACGGCGAGGACGAAGGCAGCTATATTCTTCGCGTCCATGCCTATCTGAGCAAGCTCAAGCACATGGAAATCCGCGCCGGGCTTCACATTTTAGGGGAGCCGCCGGAAGGGCGGACCCTCACCGAGGCCATCTCGGCTCTCACGCGGACGGAGAGCGCCGGGACGGCGGGGGAGGAGCCGGTTCCCGCTTTGCCGCAGGTGATGGCGCAGGCGAAAGGGTTCGATTATTACGCCTTGGAGGAAAAGAGCGGCGAGATCCTTTCGGGAACGGATAAAAGCGGCGCGACGTTTTTGGATGAGATCTGGCAGACGGCGGAAGAATGGATTGAGTACCTCCGTCAGCGGGATTTTTCTCCGGCGGCCATCGAGGCGTTGCTCTCCTCGGCGGGTGTAACGGCGTGGGCGAAGGACGCGGCGGAAGATTTCCGGCGTGATTTAGGGAAGGTGCTGCGCTTTATCGCTGAGGTGGTCGCGCCCAATTTAGAAAAAACACGGCAGGAGATGACGAATATCCTGCGGGCGCTGGCTGGGGAATATATCGAGCCGGGGCCGGGCGGGTCGCCCACCAGCGGGCGCATCGACATTTTACCTACGGGGCGTAATTTCTACGGTGTCAGCCCCGATACGCTGCCGACCCCCATTGCTTGGGAATTGGGGGTGGAGTTAGCGGAGCAGGCGGTGTCGCGCTTCATTGCCGAGGAGGGGCATTATCCCGAGAGCGTGGGCATCGTGCTGTGGAGCGATTCCAACATGCGAACCAACGGGCAGTGCATCGCCGAGTTCCTCTATCTCTTGGGAGTACGTCCCGTATGGCAGCGGGGCAGCCGCCGGGTTATCGGGTTGGAAGTGCTGCCCCTTGCGGAGTTGCAGCGCCCGCGCATCGACGTTACTGCCCGGATCAGCGGCCTTTTCCGCGATACGCTGCACGTCGCTGTGGAATGGTTGGAGAAAGCCGTGCAGATGGTAGCGGCATTGCCGGAATCCTTCGAGGAGAACTATATCCGAAAGCATGTGGAGGAAGACACGGCCGCACTGGAGGCGGCGGGGGAGGACGGCGAGACAGCCCGAAGACAGGCCATGTACCGCATGTTCGGATGCCCGCCGGGCGGCTATGGCGCGGGGGTGGGACACCTCATTGAGGAGAAGAACTGGGAAAGCATCCACGATATTGCCGACGTTTACGTCCGCTGGGGGGCGCATGTGTACGGCAGCGAGAACGCCGGAGATTTCCTGCCGGATCTCTTCCGGCGAAGGCTCAGCGGCGTGGAGGTCACCATTAAAAACATGGATAACCATGAAATTCATCTGCTCAATTCCGATGATTTCAACGCCTATTGCGGCGGTATGAACGCGGCAGTGCACAGCCTGCGGGGAAAAGCGCCGCGCTGCTACATCGGCGATACGGCGGATCGGGGGCGGGCGGAGACGAAGAGCTTGGACGAGGAATTTCGCCGCGTCTACCGGGGCGAATCCATGAATCCCAAATACTTAGAGGGGATGAAAAAGCACGGCTACAAGGGCGCGTCCGATTTGGCGGGCATCGTCGCTCACGCCTACGCTTGGGACTGTACCAGTGAGGTGATGGAAGACTGGATGTATGATGGTTTCGCGGAGAAATACGCACTGGATCCGGAGATGCAGGCGTGGATGCGGGAGGTTAATCCGTGGGCTCTGCAGCGCATCGCCGGAAAACTCTTGGAGGCGGAAAAGCGGCAGATGTGGTCGCCCGCGGGGGAAGTCAAGGACGAACTGCAGCGTCTCTATTTGGAGTTGGAAGGGGATTTGGAAAGCCGCGGCGACGCTTCGGGCTGAGGATTCGTCCGTTGCCCTGCAGCCAAAATATAAAGTACATCATTTTTCAGGGAGGTCATGCTTTGATGAAAACGAGGAAGGCAGTTTACGGGAGAAAGAAATTGGCGGAGAGGGTTCTGATGAGTCTCTTGATGGTTAGTAGCGGCGCGCTGACACCGTTGACAAGTGCTGCTGCGGCAGCACCTGCGGCAGGCGATACCCTGGCCGAATATTCTCTGGACGATGTCATCGTCACCGCCAGCCGCACGGAAAAGCGGGAAGTGGACACCCCGGCGGCGACAGAGATCGTGACAGCCGCTGACATGGAGCGCATCGGGGCGGCGAACAGTTACGAAGCCATGGAGCGGCTGCCGGGTTTCAGTAGCCTTTCTTGGGGCGACAGCGGTATGGAGTACGCCATGAGTGCGACGCGTACCATTGTTCGCGGATTGGACAAAGGGACTTTAGCTATGGTCAACGGCGCGTCGGTGAATCTCCTCAATTATAACAGCACCAATAACATTCTCCCCGAGGCCATCCAGCGCATTGAGGTGGTTAAAGGGGCCAGCTCCGCTCTCTACGGTGCGGCTGCCATCGGTGGCGCGGTGAATGTCATTACCAAGCGGGGCAGTGACTTCACAACGACAAAGTTAGCGGCTTCCTACGGAAATTACAATAAGGATTATACGATTTCTACTGGTAACGGGCAGTTTGGTTTCATTTTTAAACGTTATTTTATCGGTGAAATCGACCGTTCATCTCTGTACGGGCTGACAAATGCGACTGGTGTGCCGAAGCCGAATCGTATGTGGGGTCTGTACAACAGTGGGCGCAATGCCTTTTATGTTACGGCTGATTTTGGGAAGAATTTTAACCTTAATTGGTCGTATAATGACATGAACTTGAACCGGGCACAATATAACGCCAATGGGACACACCATATCGACTACCATGTTCGGGACACCCGAAACAATATCAACTTGGAGTATAAGGACGCTGGTCTCGGCCTGCGCTCTACCTTAGCCTATAACAAGCGGCGCTCCTATTCCGACAAATATACCTATGGGAGTAAAAAATATGAGATCAGTGAACGCTATACGATGGACGGCCTTACTTGGGACACCCAGAAGGAATGGAAGCCGCGTGACGGAAAGGACGATTTCATTTTAGGAGTAACATTCTCTCGAGAAAGTGCCTATGGGCTTCTTACTTCGGATAAGACGCTCTGGATTAACACGCATCGCACCAGCGAGAGCTTGTACGCTTCTTACGCATGGATGGCTGCACCCCGCTTTACGATGACGTTGGGACTGCGCGGCGAACACATCAGTGATTATTCTAAGACGCAAAACATTTTTCTGCCTCAATTCCAGACGAACTACAAATTTAACGATCATTCATCTTGGTATATCAACATCGGCAAAGCCTACGAAGTCGCACCTATCAATCAGTTTTTCAGCAAAAAGGACGGTGATGTGAGTCAGGTGAAAGCGCAGCAGGGATGGACTTACGAGACCGGCTATAAATATGTAGGCCGCCGCGATTCCTTCAAGGCGGCGCTCTACCACATGCGCATCAAGGATGCGTTCCAATGGAAAAAGACAGCGGCGAATACAGACTATCTTTCCAACGTGGATGATTTCCGTAATACCGGCATCGAAATGGAATACGACCATCAAGTGGATGATCACTGGGCGCTCAATTTAGGACTGAGCTTCTCCAATCCTCAGACACGGGGCGCCAGCGGATTATGGGTGCAGGCAAACAGCCGCTTTCAGGGCATTGCCGGGATAAGTTACACGAGAGGGAAATTCATGGGCAATATTAATTGGCTCTACTTGGCCGATCGAGAAGATGATGCGTATAGACTCCACGGCGTCTTAGGGAATATTCCCAACTACAGTCAACTGAATGCCAACTTTGTTTATCGTCCAGATCAGAATCAGACTCTTCGGCTGAAGATCAACAACATTCTTGATCGGGAAGATTCAGTCAACAAATGGAATAACATCCTCCTGCCCGTCAACTATCTCCTGAGTTATGAGTATTCTTTCTAAAAGAACAGCGGCTATCCTTCTTCTGTCGATCCTGCTGCTTCTTTCCGGGTGTGCGGTGAAAAAGAACGGGCTCAGCGAGGTGGAAAACGAGAACTATTTTGGCCTGCGGGACGCAGAGGGGCAGGCGCTGACTCTCTCCGTGCCGCCGCAGCGGATCGTGTCGCTTTCCATGCGCGGCGATGATGTTCTCTTCGCGCTCTTGGGGACGGAAAGAATTGCTGCATTCAGCAAGTTCGCGAGTAATCCTCTCATCAGCAATATTCCCCCCGAAGCGGCGGCAAAAGTACCGGAGCGGGCACAGGCGACGCTGGAATATCTGATGAAGCTTCAGCCGGATCTCATCGTCATTCCCGAATCTCAGTCGCCGGATCTCGTGCGCGCCTTGCGGGAAATGGGTATGCCGGTATTTGTCAGCCGAACCATTCATCAGGTAGAGGAATCGAAAAAACTGATCCGAGATTTGGCGGTCATTGTGGGCGAGGTGGAAAAAGGAGAAGCCTTGGTGGCGGAGATGGAGCGGCGGCTGTCGATTATCGCAGCGAAGACGGCGCAGATTCCCCAAAACGAGCGCGTGGTGGTCTACCGTCTGACCGTGAGCGGCGGCACCGGCGGCAAAGGTACTGCCTACGACGACTGCTGCCGATTAGCGGGGGTGGTCAACGGCGCGGCACAGGTGAATATTCAAGGCAATCAGCTCCTCCCCAAAGAGCAGATCATCAAGATCAATCCCGACGTGATCTTTCTGCCGGATTGGGATTGGCGGGGCGGTGACGTACAGGCGTATATAGAGGAGTGCCTAAGCGATCCGGCCCTGCAAACCGTCAAAGCTATCAAGAATAAGCGTCTTCGTCCCATCCCCGACAAGCACATGCTCTCGTCCTCCCAACATATCGTGGAATGTGTGGAGGATATCTACCGCGCCTGCTACGAGGAGTGATAGGGAAAGGCAGCATAGAGGCATGATGGTCTGTGCCTGTCAGAATGTCATGAAAAGGGCAATGAGCGATACGAAAAGCTGAAAATTTATGCTGGAGAGTGATAGGAAATGAACAAACAGCAGAAAAGAAAGATTTTGGCAGCATTAACACTGTCTGCTTGTGCTTGGTATCCATTTTTGGCGCAGGCAGCGGAGAAGGCGAGCGAGGACTTAAAGGAATATTCGCTGGATGAGATCGTTGTCACCGCGACGCGCACGGAAAAAAGTGTACTGGAAGCGCCGGCCAATGTGCAGATCATCAGCGGGGAACAAATTCAGGAGAAGGGATATTTGAGCGCTTTTGAAGCCGTTCGCAATCTGACCCAGGCCGACAGTTTATCGTATCAGGACGACGGCGGCGATTACGGCACGATGTTTTCGGCCATTCGCCTGCGCGGTCTTGATACTGGGACACTGGTTTTAGTCAACGGTAATCCCTGTAATTTTGCGAATGTCGCCACGCTGGCAAATATTCCTCCGGAAGAGATTGAGCGCATTGAAGTGGTCAAGGGATCAAATTCTGTTCTTTACGGCCCTCAGGCCATGGGCGGCGTCATCAACATCATCACCAAGAAGCCATCGGGCAAAGCCGAGGGAGTTCATGGCAATGTCAGTGTCAGCGCAGGAAACCAAAAGCGGGAGTGGGGGACGGATATTCGCACGGGATATGTGAATTTTGGCGTTCATCGTAATCTGAATAAAGATCATAACAGAATTGAGGGCCCCGGATCGACGGGAAATGGCATTGCCGAATTGAATATCATCGATAAGCAGGGTACGCGGTATTATTTAGATGCCTATTTGGGCAAGGATTTATCCTTTAATTACAGTCGTTCAGAGCGCAGTTATAGCTATCAAAACGGGAAATATAAGAAATATGTGTTTCAGCCGGAAGGTAAAGTGCATTGTGAAAGCGCCTATGATAATTTTGGCCTTGTCTATGACAGTCGGGATACCGGCTGGCGGGGCGCCCTTGGTTACCACCGCTTGGATGCCCGAAGCTGGTATCCACCCAAGGACCATAGGGATCTGATCCTCAAAGGCTACGATGTGGATCTCGATGTGCAAAAGAGGTTGTCTTTATTGGAAGGGCGGGACTCTTTGGTCTTAGGGTTCACTTACACGCGGGAAAATATGGTTCGGGATCAGCAGAGTTTGGATTATCAGGAAAGTACCCGCAATAGCTTCGCCCTTTATCAGTCCTATGATCATAAATTTAATGATCGCTTTAATATGATTTTCGGCGTGCGGGAATATTGGGTAGGAAAGTGCAAAGGCTTTGAGTCGGATTTTCAAATACTGCCCCAGATTCAAGCGCTGTATAAAGTCAACAAAAATTCTTCTTACTATATGAATATCGGTAAATCCTTTGAAATGCCAAAGGTTAATCAGCTTTTTAAGGCGAGGTTGACTTTTGAATATGAGGCGGATCCCAATCTGAAACCCCAGTCGTCGTGGTCCTATGAGTTTGGGTATAAATTTGAGGACGAGAAACGTACGTTTAATGCGGATGTCTTCTATATGAACGTCAAGGACAAATGGGGTTCCATCCCTACCGAGCGGAGAGTGGGAGGACATACATACCGGGGCAGTTACTATACGAATTTGGCTGAATGGCGGAGTGTGGGGCTGGAGGTCAACGCGCAGCAGAGGTTGGACAAAAACTGGACGGGAAGTCTTGGCTTTACCTGGCAGAATCCCGAATCAAAAGAACGGAGCGGGACATGGAAGCAGGATTCGGCGAAATGCATCTTCAATTTAGGGTTGACGTTCCAAGAGGCGAAGTTTATTGCTGATGCCCGGCTTTTTGCCAACATTGGGCGGGAATGGGCATACTATAATTATCCCCGTACATCGTCCAAAAGCCCCGATCATCATTTAGCGGACAGTTTCGATTTAGGATTGACGCTCACTTACCGCCCTACGGCGGAGGATACGTTGCGGCTATCTCTGCGGAATCTTTTAGATCGGGAGGATGCCTTGAATAATATGGAATATCGTGTTTTGCCCCGGAGTTTCATGTTCACTTATGATCGTAGTTTTTAAGAACGAGGAGCGAAGAATATGGTGAGGTTGAGGGTGCGGAGCGCTTGGGCGGCACTGCTTCTGGCTTGGCTGGTTTTGCTGACAGGGTGCGGCGGCGCGCTGAAAGAGCAGGCGGGGGAAGGCTATACAGTGGTGGATGACCGGGGAAATGAGGTATACCTCCCCCGTCCGCCTCGGCGGATCTTGGCGGCGAATCCTGGATATGATACAATTCTTTTGGGGCTGGTGCCGCCGGAGTATTTAGCGGCGGTGAATATCCGGGATACCGATCCCGAGGTATCTTTCATCGCCGATGAAGTGAAGAATATCACGCCCCAGGTGCGGGAAATTTTGAACGTGCCGCTGGAAGTGATCATTCAAACGAAGCCGGATCTCATCATTGTACCCGGCTGGGTAAGCGCAGATCATGTGGAGAGTTATCGACAGCTTGGCTATCCGGTACTGGTCTGCGGTAAGATTAAATCCATGGAGACGTTGAAGGAAAATATCCGCCTTATCGCCAAAGCGCTGCGGCGAGAGACAGAGGGCGAGCGGATCATCGCCGAGATGGATCGGCAGTTAGCGGAAACTGACGCGGTGTTAGCGACCCTTTCCGGACCGAAACCGGTGGGGATGTTAGTGTCCCAGATGAAAAATTTCGGCGGCACCGGCTCCATGTACAATGTGCTTTGCACCCGGGCCAGAATGGAGAACGGGATAGCGAAGTTGGGGTTGAAAAACGGCGATCCGCTTTCCAAGGAATTGGTGGTAAAGGCGAACCCTGATTTCTTTTTGGTGTCGGGGGTACGCACGGTGGATCTTTCCGGCGCCAATGAAGCCCATCAGCGGTTTTTAAGCGATCCAGCACTGGCGGGGCTGCCGGCGCTGCAAAATATCCGCATTGTATCGGATCGTTACATTTACTGCGCGTCACAGCAATGTGCCTACAGTGTTAAAGCGCTGGCGAACGCGGCCTACGGGCGGCCCTTGTTTGATCTGAGCGATGAGCATTTGATTAAAGGGTATGAGTGAAAAGAAACCGGAGCGCCGAGCAGATAGAGGAGGGAAAAACATGAGTTTAAAAAAGCGGCTGACGGGATGGATCAGCCTGCTTTTTTTACTGGCAGTATTGGCAGGCTGTGGCGGGCCGGGCACACCGAGTGCCGGACAAAATGCGGGTTACACGGTAACGGATGCCAAAAATCGTCAGGTCAAGATTCCCCACAAGCCGGAACGCATCGTGACGTTGGGCCTCTATACGGACGAAATGGTCTTAGGGATGGTTCCCACCAGTAAGATGGCGGCGGTCAGCCACTATCTGGACGATCCGAAGGAGTCCGTGATCGTGGAGAAGGCGAAAAAGATCTCCAATAAAGTCACGGATCCGACAGCGGAGCAGATCTTGAGCTGGCAGCCGGATCTCGTTATCGCCAACGGCTGGACGAGTGACGATAAGATTCAGACCCTAACGGATATGAGGATTCCCGTGGTGGTGTGCGGCCCGGCCAATTCCTATGAAGAAATTCAGGAGACACTGCGGCTGGTGGCGGAGAGTATCGGCGAAGGGGAAAAGGGAGAAAAAATTCGCCAGAAGATGGACGCGATCCGCGACGAGATCACGGCGAAGGTGGCGAAAATCCCGGAAAAAGATCGGAAATCCGTGGTACTGCTGTCGCTGATGACGAGTTACGGCGGCGCGGGCAGTTCGTTTGATGATATGTGCCATTACGCGGGCGTCATCAATGCCACCGCAGCGGTGGGGCTTCAGAACGGGCAAAAACTGACGAAGGAACTGTTGGTGAAGAGCGATCCGGATTTTTTGCTGCTGCCTGTTTTTGATGACCGGGGGAATTTCGACACCCAGAAATTCATCGACGGTTACCTCAAGGATCCGTCCCTTCAGACCATGAAGGCCATCCGCCATCGAGCGCTTGTCTATCCCCGGGAAAGTTACATCTACAACGCTTCTCAGGATTTCGTTTTCGGCATTCAGGAGTTGGCCTACTGTGCCTACGGCGATACTTTTAAGCAGGAGGACAACCGCCACATTTCTTTTTCGGGAGAAGAGTAAAGGAATAAAATCGTAACAGCCCGGCGAGGGAAACTCCCTCGACCGGGCTGTTTTTATGGTCTTGACCATATAGCTGTTATATTGTGTAGAATGATTTACGGAGCAATTTGACCGTTGCGGCGGCGCGCAGGGTGAGGGAGTTGGAAGCGGAATGAAGGGTGTCATGGGGCGCGGATGGCTATGGATACTGGTGTGGATAGCGGTATGCATCAGCGGATGCGGCACGTTCTCAGGGGCAGGAGAAGGCGGTCGCGTCAACGCGCCGTTCACTCGAACTGTGGTGGACGTCCAGGGACAGTCGGTGAAGCTGCGGGAAAAGCCGCAGCGCATCGTATCATGTTCCATCAGTACCGATGAGATATTGCTGGAGATGGTAGACGCCAGCCGCATTGCGGCGCTTTCCGTATTGGTGGACGATCCGGGCATATCGAACTTAGCGGCGGCAGCTTCAGGGGTTGGAAGGCGCGTGGATCTGAATTCGGTGGAGCCGATCTTGGCCGTGCAGCCGGATCTCATCTTAGCACCGGATTTCGTTAAGCCGGAGATTATCCAGAGTTTACGGGATCTTAGCGTGCCGGTTTTCGTGTATCGAACGCCGAAAACAGTAGAAGAAGTGAAGTGTGTCATCAAGCAATTTGCCTACGTCACCGGGGAAGAAGTTAGGGGTAAGGCAATGGTGGCGGAAATGGATCGTCGGCTTGCCGCGGTCACAGAAAAAGTGGGACAGATTCCTGCTGCAGAGCGAAAGCGTGTCATCCTCATTCGCGCGAATGGTGCATATT
>CAJPQU010000066.1 GCA_905372875.1 uncultured Schwartzia sp.
TCACGGGCAAGGCGGAAATCGCCGAAGGCCTGACGACATCGGCGGCCAGCAAGCGTGTTGAGAACATTACGTTCAATGAGACGACAGGACAAGGCGGCTATACCTATACGCCTGCTGTCGATCCCCCGCAGCCGCCGCAGCCGGGACAGGATGAACAGACGACGACGGCGTTCACGACGCCCATCACTGGCGATGCGGCTGTTGATACGGATTATGTGACGGCGCATGTGCTCAAGGATGATAAGTACACGTTTACCAAGAATTCGAAAATCACGGCAGCTACGGGTATTCAAGCGGTGCAGGATAAGCCGGTTACGGTGCAGGCCGCAGGAGCGGAGCTCAAGATCCAGGCGGCGGATTATGGTGTGGATGCCGGTACAAACAGCAAGGTTGCGATTACAGGAAAGCAGCTCACGATTGATGCGGGCAGCCGCAGCATACGCGCCGCAGCAAACTCTGACATTTCCGTTGGCGCAGGATTTGATCTCAAGGGGGCCATCGAGAATAACGGCGGGCGCATCTCGCTCAACGATACGGGGCGGAAGAGCTCGTTGGTCGGTGATATCACGCAGACGGCGGGCAATTTCAGTCTTAGAATGCAGGGGCTGGATTCCAAGCTCAACAGCAAGATTGTCGCGAGCGGCGGGGTGTTCGATCTCTCCATGGAAGGTGCAGGCGCAACCTTTACGGGCAGTATCCGCGGCGCAGGAAGCGCCAGGGAAGCAGGCACGGGAGAGCGCAGGCTGACGCTGGAAAACCGTACAATTTGGAATGTCACGGCGCCGTCCAATCTCACCCGATTGAATGCAAAACAGGGCAGCATTATCAACTACCTCTTCAGCAATGACGAGGGCGTCAATGTTGAGAACTTCAAGGGCTCGGCGACCGTGCATTACGATGGCACGGCCACTGCAGACGGCACGCTGACGCTTGCTCATACCGGAAAATTCCGCGTGAGGAATGTCGAAGGGATGGGAAATGCGCTTACCATTGCGACGGATGCGTCTGCCGGCAGCGATGCGGCGGACGAAAAGGTAGCAACCTCATTAGCCAAGCAGTTCGAGTACATCGGCGACAGAAATAACATTCAAGACCGTAGGATTCAAGGGCTTTCTTTGAGCGCGCTCATTGCTGACGGAATGATGTCGTCTGCCAAGCGGTACGCGATTCTCCTGGGTACAGATGGCACATCCGAGGGGGTCAAACCCTTTGTATCGAACGTTGAATACGGCGATTACGAAACCATGATCATGCAGAGCACCAAGGGGGCGATGACTTCCTCGGCCATGGTCTGGCGCAACGAAATGAACGACCTCATGAAACGCATGGGCGACCTTCGCCTTTCGCCGGGCGACCTTGGGGGCTGGGTGCGGTTCTATAAGGGCCGAACCTCCAGCGACAAGGACAAAGCGTCCTTCCGCATGAACTACACCACCATCCAGGCCGGTTACGACTGGAAAGCGGGGAAAGACTGGCGGGTCGGCATCGCCGGCAGCTACATGAAAGGCAGCTCCAGCTACGCTACGGGGAGCGGCGACAACAAAGCCGGAAACTTCGCCGTGTACGGCACCTGGACAGGCAAGAGCGGCCAGTACGTCGACCTCATCGCCAAAGTGGGCCGGGTGGCCAATGAATTCAGAGGAACCAACGCCTGGGGGAACGTCGAGGCCAGTGGAGACTATCACGCCTGGGGCGAATCCGTCTCCGCCGAATACGGGCGGCGCTTTAAGACGGACGGCAGCTTCTACTTTGAACCCCAGGTAGAATTCACCTTCGGTCGACTGAACGGCGTAGACTACGACATGCAGTCCAACGGCTACGGAACGCTGAAGGTTCGTCAAAGTGGGATGAACAGCGCCATCGGGCGTTTAGGCGTTGCCTTCGGGCAGGAAATGGAGAAGGCCACCTGGTTCGTCAAGGCGTCCCTCTACCATGAATTTGCCGGTGACATGGACACGACATGGGAAGTCGCGGGCAATCCGACGAAGTACACCCAGCAGAAAGGCAAAGACACCTGGCTGGCCTTACAGCTGGGTGGGACGGTAAAGCTCAATGATCGGCTCAGCCTCTACGGTGATTTTGAGAAGACCTTCAGCGGCGACATTAAGACCGACTGGCGCGTCGATGCCGGCCTGCGCTGGAGCTTCTGATCTCTTCGCCGGGGGAAACGGCAGCATGGCGATCAATGGTTTTCGGCTGTTTGGCTTTCCCTTTTGCGTTCGTTGGCGGTTGGAAAGTTACTATGGCTTTGGGGGCGTGAGATAACGATGGAAATATGGCGAAAGGGCAGGGGAATAGAGCTGATAGCGGCGGTGATCGGCTTTCTGGCGGCGGCGCTGTGGTGCCACCCGGCCTTAGCGGCGGAAAATGGCGACGACGCTGGGTTGGACACTTACGATATCGGCGAGATTACCGTTGAGGCCAAGCGCCCCGACTGGGAGGAGAAGCTTTCGCCGGGGACGGTGACGGTCATCCGCCCGGAAGAATTTAAGGGCGAGCAAAAGACACTGCCGGATTTCTTGCAGATGGTGCCGGGGGTCCATGTACGCGAGGTCCAAGGGAAAGGGCAGTATACGACGGTAACGGTGCGCGGGTCGACAGCGGCACAGGTCGGTGTCTTCGTTGACGGCGTTCTGACGAACCTGGGCGGTGACGCGGCCGTCGATATCTCGGCGATCCCGGTCAGCAACGTCGAACGCATCGAGGTCTACCGCGGCTATATTCCAGCGCGCTTTGCGGGGACGTTCATCGGCGGCGTCATCAATGTGGTGACGAAAAAGCCGAAAAAAGCGCACGGTTCGGCGGAGATTGGGCCCGGTTCCTTTGGCTCTATGAAAGCGTCCGTTGAAGTTACGGCCCCGCTGGGCGCGGGCAGCCTGCTCTTTGGCTACAACCGTGAATCGCGCGATGGTGACTTTCCCTATCGCAGCTACGCGGCGGAGCAGTTTTATACGAACACGGGAACCGGTCGGGATATTGTAGAGGCACGGAAGGATCTGCAAACCTTGTTAGCGATGACGCCGGCGGAACGTGCCGCCTACAACGCGACGCATCCGTTTCCTAACGATTGGCAGAGCAGTGTGGACGGCATACTACAGTGGCTGGGCGACTACACAAGGGAATGCTATGCCGCTGATGATCCCCGCCGCTGGCGCAAATACAACGACTACCGGAACAGCGATGTCCTCATGAAGTGGCAGAACGACGACTGGATGATCAAGGGGACGTATAAGACGGTCGACCGCCATCTTCCAGACAGCCTATGGGTCGATTATCGGAGCTATTTTGATATGATCACACCAGGCCATGAAGTGGACGTGTTTGATCTTTATAAATACGACAAACGTCATCAGACAATCAAGGCTACGGAGCTGCTCGTACAAAAGCGGTATCGGAACGAGAAGCTGGAATGGGGCTGGATGGTCGATTACCTGAGCCAGAGCAAGGACTACCGCGCCGAAAATATTCATGACGGCCTGCGATTTATGATTAAGATTCCCATGCGGGAGTGGAGCCGCTACCGCTCTCATAAGTATAACGTGCAGTTAGACGGTACGTATCAGCTGGGCAGCCGCAATATGCTTGATTTTCAGATGAACTACTCCCACGAGCGGATGAGTATTGACGGCGACGGCCTTGATGAGGTCATCGACGACGTGCAGGCCGGGATTGGGAATCTCTGGGCCCAGATGCGCAATCAATTCGATCAAAACATCTTTAACGCGCAGCTTCAGGATACGATCACGCTGGATCCTAAAGGCACGTGGCAGATGACGCCGAGCCTTCGTTTTAACCGTTCCCAGATTATCGGCTACAGCAAGTTCGGCCGTTTCAATCCTCTCAAAACCTATCGCTGGGTTACCCCAGAAGATGCGCAGGTAGACCAGAAAGTCACCTGGCAGTTAGCGCTGAAAAAACATTTTAACGATCACTTTACGATGCGTATGACGGGCGGCACCTATTTCCGCCTGCTCAATATGTACGAGATCGCGGGCGACGGTGCGGGCATCATGCCGGCTCCCATTGATTACAAAGGAAGCGGCGCGAAATTCCCCCAGCCGGAATACGGTAAGCAATTTGATTGCAGTGCTATCTGGGACGGCAAGTTCTTAGGCTCGGACAACCGGACGACGCTCACCTATTTCTGGCGCGATACACAGCGGATGCTGTATCTCTACCGGGCGGGTCTTAATTACAGCTCCTACTTCAATGATATGCGCGGTAAGGCGCATGGCATTGAGCTGCAGACGAATTTTCACTGGAAAAAATTTGACCTTGATATTGAAGGAACACATCTTAACATTCAGGCGCAGCGCCGGGATTCGTCCCCCGGGGTCCATTATGATTGGTTTGAAGTACGTCCGACCTACCAGCCGGAATGGGAAGGCAATATCCGCCTGACGTATCGTCCGACAGAAAAGTGGCTCTTTTTCGGCGAGATGCATTATGTATCCCAATACTACACGCATTACGCTATTCCACAAACGAACAATCTCATCGAAAAAGAACTTGCCGGCAGACCGAGAGCCGCGCTGAGAACGGTAAATGTGGGGCTTAAATGGTCGCCGCGTAAGAATATGACGTTCTCGCTCGGCTGCAACGACGTATTTGATGAAGCCGTGAAGCTGAAAGTACACAGCGTGCAGCGCTATTTGAGCGATCCGAGCTGGGTGAATATCGAGTACCCGCTCCAGGGACGCAGCTATTATATGACCTTTCGTTATGAATTTTGAAGCAAGGAATGCCGGAACGATGAGAGAAATATTTTGCCGGAAAGAAACGTTACCGGCCATTCTGTAAAGCAGAGCGGTCTTTTTTCCGTTTGGTAGGTATCTATCAGGAATTGGAAAGCAAAGCGATGACAAAGAAACGTGAAGCCATGGCGAGGCAGGGAAAATGGCGGGGTTAAGATTTGGAGCGAAAACGATACGGAACAAAAGAAAGGTTGATGTGATTATGAAACGAATCTTGCTGGCAGCCATTACGGTCATGGCGTTTCTCGGCACTTTTGCCGGTACACCGAACACGGCCGGCGCGGCGGAGGCCACGGTGGGCTACGTGAATATGGATGCGGTCTTTGAGGCTTGCCCCGGCACGAATGAAGCGGCGGTGGAGCTGCGCCAGCTTCAAGCCACTTTACAAAAGCAGTTTGAAGAAGAATCTCCCCCATTAGATGACGCGGCCAAGGCGAAATTAGAGCAGGAACTCAACGCTAAACTGGCCAAGCGGCAGCAGGAATTGATGGATCCCATTCAAAAGCGTATCAGCCGGGCGATCAGCCAGGTGGCGCAAGAAAAGGGAATCCCGCAGATCGTCAAAGCGGAGGTCATCCTCTACGGCGGGAAAGATTTGACAAAAGATGTCATCACTGCGGTGAGGGCGTAAAATTGATATCGTTTATAGGTCAGAAAAACAGCAGAAAACCACCGCTGGACGCGTATGTGCCGGCGGTGGTTTTCTGCTGTTTTTTCTCCACGGGAGGAAAAGGGGATCACGTGCGTTTCGTATGATGGAGAAAACACTTTTTGGGGGAAGGAGCCGTGGGATATGGATTTTCTGGGGAAATATGCTATACTGTTATATCAGCAGGAACATTCATCGTTGGGAGGGGTTGTTTGTGGAGAAAAAATTGAAGATACTGATTACGGATGATTCCACACTCCTGCGCAAGAAGCTGCGGCTGGAGCTGGAACGTTTGGACTGCGAGGTCATTGAAGCTGCGAATGGCAAGGAAGCCGTGATGCTGGATCTGCAGGAAAAGCCCGACGGGATGTTTCTGGATATCGTCATGCCCGAAGTGGGCGGGATTGAGGCGCTGCAAGTCATTCGGGAGGTAAATCCCGATATGCCGGTGGTGATGCTTTCCTCGGCGGGGACGCCCCAGAAATTGGTGGAGACTTTGAAATTAGGGGCGCTGGATTTCATTCAAAAGCCCTACACCAGCGAGCAGATCAAAAAAGCTGTGGAGGCCATTCGGCAGAAGGCGGCATCTGATGCGTGATTTTTATTTTGCCCAGCATCTTTTAAATACCGGCGAGATAACGCCTGGGGAGCTGCCGTCACTTTTGGCCGACAGCACAGCGGTGGAGCCGGAGTTGGCCATTCTGGCGATGCAGGACGGACTTCTTACCGGGGCGCAGGTGGCGGAGCTGGCGGATTCGGGAGCGGACTTTGCCGATGCGGCTCAGGAAAAGAAGATGTTGACGGCAGGGCAGATTGCGACGCTGAAAAAAAGCGTACCGGAGGAGAGCGCCCGCTTCGCCGAGGCCCTTTTTCGCCAGGGACGATACGATTATCGGCGGCTGGGCGAGCTGCTGTCGGCAGGACGGGCGGCGGCCGATCCCGTGCGGGAGGCCGTGGTGCGGATGGGGGCTGATTTGCTGCCGGGCGAGGTGGAGCGTTACAGCGATTTTGTGGCCATTTTCCTGCGCTCTGTCATCCGCTTCATGGATACGCCGGCGGTGATCTCCAATAAAGCGCCGAATCCGAGCGGCGATGCACGTACATACGCCGTGTCCCAGCGGCTTACGGGGGATCTTGTATTGGTGACGGGGCTTTTGGCGAAAGAGGATATGTTCGTGGAGATGGCGAAACGCTATAGCCACGAGGAAATTCATACCGTCGATGAGATGGCAATCGACAGTTTAGGGGAATTTCTCAATGTGGTGAACGGTCTTTTCATCGTGGATATGGCTCGGCAGGATCTGGAGATTGACCTTGGGCTGCCGAGGGTGGAGGAAAACGTCCTTCCCACCGGTAACCGCCAGATCGCCCTGGATATTTACACCGCTTTCGGCAATTTCGCTTTGGTTATCGCGGCGGATGAGTTTGTTTTCAAAGGCCGGGAGTGAAGACGGTTTTCGTTTAACCCCATGCGCAGGAAAGCCGACAGCAGAGCTGTCGGCTTTCCTGTTTTCGAGAGGTTGGTCAATTTTCCCGAGGCTGATGGAGCGCGTGACTATACATTCGGTGCAGTGCGGGATGAAGTTATGGTGGGCACAGCTTCATCCCTCGTTTATGCCGGAGACAGCGGCACGAGGGTTTCGATTTCGCCTTGATCCTTCAAGCAGGCCTGCCCCGCGGTGAGATCGGCCACGGCTTTTTTGACGGTTTCAGTGGCGTCGGGAGTGAGATAGAGGGTAAGGGTAACGTTTTCCGCGTAGCTTTTATCGGCGACGCGGATTTCGTTTTTTTGCAGCCAGTTTTCTAAAGGACTGAAGAGAGGGTACGCAACGGTGACGGCGACGCGGCGCAGCGTCTGGAGTTCGGCCAGGGTAGAGGCCGCGAGACCCTGCGCGGCAGCGTGGGCATAGGCGCGGGTGAGGCCGCCGGTTCCCAATTTGATGCCACCAAAGTAGCGGGTTACGACGATGAGTCCGTCGGTGATTCCCTGCCGCTCCAAGGCGGTCAGGATGGGGGCACCTGCCGTCCCGCTCGGCTCACCGTCATCGCCGGATTTTTTCCGGCGGCCGCCTTCTAAAATCCATCCGTAACAGTGATGACGGGCGTCGTAATATTTCTTTTTGATCTCCTGTAAAAACGCCTGGGCCGTTTCTTCGTCCCTTACGGCCGCCGTGTCAGCGATAAAGCGGGAGCGCTGGACGGCATATTCCGCCGCGCCGCCTTTCATGATGACGATCCGTTTGCCCATGCCGTCGCCTCCTTTGTGTTAGCGTGGAGCGGGGAGGTTCGTATTTATTCCGGCAGGCGCAGGTTTTCCCGCAGGGAAGCCAGCTCGTTGGCCGTGAAGAGGCCTGCCGGAGATTCGGTGATCATCACTTCCTGCAGATGGCGGCTTTGTTCTTCCTGCACCGTACTCGCCTGCCGTTCAGGATCGGCGGCCAGCGCCGTGAGGCGGACGGTATGATGCTGGGCCGATGCGTAGATTTGCGTCTTTTTCAAAATGGCCGCCACTAAGCTGCGGTTGGATTCGTCCAGCGCAGCAGGCGGTGACATACGTTTTACTTGTTCCTCTTCTTCGGCGGCCGCTGTTTCCACTTCGACCAATCGATCATGGGCTGTTTCCAGATCGATGATGTCCTCGCTGAAGTCTGATAAAATGCGGTGATACTGCTGCCAGTTATGGTCCAGCTGCCCGATGAGGTGCTGATATTCCGCGTACCATTCGGCGACCGCCTGCTGTTGGGCCGTGATGTGGGCTTTTTCTTCAGGGCTGATGGTTGTGGGGCGGGGCGGCGCCGGATAACAGAAGGAAAACACTCCGGCCGCGATTATAACGGTCCCCAGGAAGAGCGGTATTTTACGCCCCGGGAAAAACCGCCGGGTGCAGAAAAAGAACAGGGCCGCGGCTAAGGCTGCCGCGCCGATCGCTGACATCATGGGCATGAGGCTCCTCTCTGTTGTCGTTGGCTTGTTTCGTCGTATTCCGACCTGATCACTAAACGCAGGCTTCGATCCGATCGTCTGGACCGCGCTTGTTAATTGTGTCTATTATACCATACCTGCTAAACACCGGCGGCACCCTGCTCGCCCTTGTGTAAGTGGTCGGGTACATATTCTCACTAAGCTCGCGCTTGGGCGCTCGCTCAGTGTTCATATAGTACCATGTTGGCGTGGTCTTGAAAACGCGGGGCGAAGCCGTTATAATTAAGGGCAAAATTCACTTATGGCTGCCGGGGATGCGCCCGTGCCGGAAAGGATTGTCCATGACAAAAAAAGAATTTGCCCGGGGATTTTGGCATATCTTTCGCTCCTATTGGAAGTCAGAGGAGAAAAAGCCGGCACTGGGCCTGTTGGCTGTCGTCATTTCCCTGAACTTCGCCATGGTGTACCTCGTCGTTCTCATCAACCGCTGGTACAACGAGTTTTACAACGCCTTGCAGGCTTATGAAGGTGCGCTGTTTTGGCCCCTCATCGGGAAATTTACCTTTTTGGCGCTGCTTCACATCGTCATCGCCGTTTACGCCATCTATTTGCAGCAGCTGCTTCAGATTCGCTGGCGCACCTACATGACCCGCCGCTATCTTACCTCTTGGTTAGGCGACGAGGCTTACTACCGCCTTCAGGTCATGAAGAGCGACATGGATAACCCGGAGCAGCGGATTCAGGACGATATCAACCAATTCGTCGCCCTGACGCTGGGGCTCTTGGTCGGCATTTTGAAGCAGATCACTACGCTGGGCGCTTTTGCCGTCGTTCTCTGGAACCTTTCCGGCGTTCTGGAGATCCCGTTTGGCGGAGCAACGTTTCATATTTACGGCTACATGCTTTGGTTTTCGCTGCTCTATTCAGGATTGGGAACCTGGTTGGCGCACTTGGTAGGCCGCCGTCTCATTCGGCTCAATTACGATCAGCAGCGCTACGAAGCGGACTTTCGCTACGCCATGACGCGGGTGCGGGAAAACGGGGAGAGCATCGCCTTTTACCGCGGTGAGGCGGCGGAACATACGGGATTCTTGGCACATTTCAAAGAAGTCGTCAAGAATTTTCGCGCCCTCATGAAGCAGACGAAATATCTAAACTTTTACGCCAACTTTTACGCGCAGTTGGCCATCATCGCTCCGCTGATCCTCGCTGCACCCCGCTATTTCAGCGGGGCAATGCAGTTGGGCGGTCTCATGCAGACCATTACCGCTTTTGGCCGGGTGCAGGACGCTCTTTCCTATTTCGTCACCGTCTATGATACGGTGGCGCAGCTCATCGCCGTCACTCATCGTCTTTTAGGATTCACCTCTCATTTGGATGAAGTAAAGGCCCTTTCTCCGGCGGTGGAACGGCAAGACAGCCTGCGTCCCGAGCTGGTCTTCTCTGCCATTCGCGTCGCGCTGCCCGATGGGCGGGCGCTCCTCTCCGACTGCTCCCTCGTTCTTCCGCCGGGGGAGAGACTCTTAGTCACCGGTGCGTCCGGTTGCGGAAAATCGACGCTTCTCCGGGCCATCGCCGGGATATGGCCCTTTGGGAGCGGCGCCCTCCTGGCTCCTGAAAAGAGCCGTATCCTGTTTCTTCCCCAGCGTCCCTATCTTCCCTTGGGGACGCTGCGCCGGGCCATCTGCTATCCCTTGGCGGATGAGAGCGCCGTAGCGCAGAGCACCTTGGAAGACATCCTGCGCCGGGTGGATTTGGCGGCCCTCATCCCCCGCCTTGACGAGGTGGACGATTGGAGCCGCATCCTCTCCCTCGGAGAGCAGCAGCGCGTTGCTTTCGCCCGGATTCTCGTCCTGCGGCCCGACTGGGTGTTCCTGGACGAGGCCACCAGCGCCCTCGACGAGCCGCGGGAGGCCTACCTTTACCAAGTGCTTCAGGAAGCACTTCCCCATACCGGGTTGGTCAGCGTCGGGCATCGCCAGACCCTTTTTGCGCGCCATGATAAAGAGCTTCATTTGGAGAACGGCGCGGCGACGCTTCGCGACATCGCCGTGGCGTAAATTCGGTGCGATGTTTTGCCCCGCGGTGATTTTTGGAAATCGCCGCGGGGCTTTCTTAATTTGGAAATGTTTCCCATAT
>CAJPQU010000067.1 GCA_905372875.1 uncultured Schwartzia sp.
ACCTTTATGGGGCTTGTGGACGAGTAGGACATGAGAGAATAAATCAGAGCTTTCTTTTTCTGAATTTTGTGGACGAAATGGGGAAAACACGGTACAATGGAAGCGGCGCGGGGCGGAAGGGTCTTTAGCGACGAGCTTTGGTTCGCGCCGACAGCGGCCCGGGATCGGGACATTCAGACAGGGAGGCAAGTCTATGAACATCCACGAGTACCAAAGCAAGCAAGTCTTGAAGGAGTTCGGCGTCAAGGTGCCGAACGGCCACGCGGCGTTCAGCCCCGAGGAAGCGGCGCGGGTCGCCAAAGATCTTACGACGCCGGTGGTTGTGGTCAAAGCCCAGATCCACGCTGGCGGCCGGGGGAAGGCGGGGGGCGTGAAGCTCGCCCACAGCATCGACGAGGTGAAGTCCTTCGCGTCGTCGCTTTTAGGGAAGGTCCTGATCACGCATCAGACCGGCCCTGAGGGCAAGCAAGTGAACCGCCTCCTCATCGAGGAAGGGTCGAACATCGAGAAGGAATACTATCTGAGCTTCGTCATCGACCGCAAGACGGCGGAAGTGGTGATGATGGGGTCGGAAGAAGGCGGCATGGACATCGAGGAGGTCGCGGCGAAATCTCCGGAGAAAATCTTCAAAGAGTTCATTGACCCGGTGGCGGGGCTCATGCCCTTCCAAACCCGGCGCATGGCCTTCCGTATGAATTTCAAGCCCGCCGTCATGAATAAGGCCGTCCAATTGATGGAGTGCCTCTATCAGGCTTTTGTGGACAAGGACTGTTCCTTGGCGGAGATCAATCCTTTGGTGGTGACGAAGGAAAATGAGGTCTTAGCCCTTGACGCGAAGCTCAATTTCGACGACAGCGCGCTCTATCGCCATCCGGATATCGAGGCGCTGCGGGACGAGAGCGAGGAAGACCCGAAGGAACGCGCCGCGGCGAAAGCGGCTCTCTCCTACGTCAATTTGGGGGGCGATGTGGCCTGCATGGTGAATGGCGCCGGCCTGGCCATGGCCACGGTGGACATCATCAAGTTTTACGGCGGCGAGCCGGCCAATTTCCTGGACGTGGGGGGCGATTCCACGGTGGAGAAAATCGCCGAGGCCTTCCGCATCATGCAGTCGGACGATCAGGTACACAGCGTGTTCGTGAATATTTTCGGCGGTATCAATAAGTGCGACGTCATTGCCGCCGGCATCGTGGAGGCGGCGAAGGTCGTCGGCCTGCGGGTGCCGGTGGTGGCGCGCCTCGACGGGACGAACGTGGCCGCGGGGAGGAAAATCCTGCAGGACGCGAAGGTACCCGGCGTATACATGGCGGAGAAGATGGACGAAGGCGCAAAGCAGGCCGTGGAATTAGCGGCGAAAAAAGCGGCCGAGCTTAACGTGAAGGCCTGAGGAGGACACGAGCGATGGGAATTTTTGTAGGGAAAGACAGCAGAGTCGTCGTGCAGGGCATCACCGGCAAGCAGGCGACGTTTCATACGAATATTATGAAGGAATACGGTACGAACGTTGTGGCCGGTGTGACCCCCGGCCGGGCGGGGGAGACGGTGCTGGACACCATCCCTGTGTTCAATACGGTGACGGACGCGATGCGGGAGACGGGAGCCAATGTCTCTGTCATTTACGTCCCGGCGCGGTTCGCGGCGGATTCCATCATCGAGGCAGCAGAGGCCGGCATCGACATCGTGGTCTGCATTACCGAGCACATTCCGGTGCTGGATATGGTGAAGGTGCGCCGCTATTTAAAGGGAAAGCATACGCGGCTCATCGGACCGAACTGCCCCGGCATCCTCACGGTGGACGAGTGCCGCTTGGGACTTCTCCCCACCTACATTCACAAGAAGGGCCATGTGGGCGTTGTTTCCCGTTCCGGCACCTTGACCTACGAGGTCACGTACCAGCTTACCATGGCGGGCATCGGTCAGACCACCTGCATCGGCATCGGCGGCGATCCGGTGAAGGGGATGGATTTCATTGAGGTTTTGGACGCCTTCAATCGGGATGAGGATACGCTGGCCGTCATGATGATCGGTGAGATCGGCGGCACGGCGGAAGAAGAGGCGGCCGCGTGGATCAAGGCCTACATGAAGAAGCCGGTCATCGGCTTCATCAGCGGACAGCAGGCGCCTCCAGGCAAGCGCATGGGCCATGCCGGGGCCATCATTTCCGGCGGCAAGGGCACCGCGGCCGATAAGATCAAAGCGCTGAACGAAGCGGGGATTGAGGTGGCGGAGACCGTGGCGGCCATGGGGGATTTAGCGGTGAAAGTGCTGAAGGAAAACGGCCTCTACGATACCTGCCATACCTGCTGAACGGGCCGATACCATCGAATACAGTACAGTCAAACAATGTCAGGCAGTCAAAACGGGCACTCGCTTCGATTTTTCGGGGCGGGTGCCTTTTTTGCTAAAATCCCCATCATAGGGATGAATTTTTGTCGAAAATCCTTTACCTGCGACGGCAAAAAGTTGTAAAATTAGAGAAATCGGTGAAACAGAAAAGACGTGACGATGGCTGAGAAAAGCTGGGGAACAGGCGCAGCGGAGAAGAAGGCTGCTGCGCCCACGGTGAGCGGGAGGATGCGGGGATGGATCGGCAGGGAAAAAAGCGTTGGTTGGCGGCGAGCATAGCGGTGGTTCTCCTCATCGTCGGGGTTCGGGTGGGGATGAATCTTATGGCGAAGAGCGAGCAGGCAAAATCCAGCGGGCGGGAGAAAGTAGCGGCTGTTACGGCGGGTCATCCTCAGCGCCAGCGGATCGAGCCGAAGCTGCGTTTTTCAGGTACCCTTGACCCCATCTGGCAGGCGGACGTGGCGGCGAAGGTGGCCGGCCGCGTAGAAAGGGTCTTGGTGGAGGAAGGGGATCGGGTAGTTGTCGGCGACACGCTGGCAATTTTAGAGCAGACGGATACCGACGCTGGACTGCTTGCGGCCGAGGGGGCCTACTACGAAGCCCAGGCACGGCTGAACAAGGCGACGACGGATTACGAACGGCAGGCCTATCTTTTTGATAAAGGCGGCGTTGCGAGAGAGGAATTGGACAATGCGCGGTTCGCCCGGGACAACGCCGCCGGGGCTCTGCAAGTGGCCGAAGGTCGCCTGCGGGAGGCGAGCTCAAAGCAGGGCGGCACGACGGTGACGACGCCCCGTTCCGGTATCATCCAGAAGCGGTATTATCAGGAGGGCTATTATGCGAAGGTGGGAACGCCTCTCTTTCATATTGCTGATATTTCGGAGCTTTCGGCGAAGATAGCCGTGCCCGAGGGCTACATCAGCAGTGTGGCCCCAGGGGACTCGGTGATCTTTACGATTCCTTCTCTGGCAGGGACTAATAAGCGAATAACAGGACGCATTGTCCATATCAGCCCCGTGGCAACCAGCGGCTCTCATGCCTTCGAGGCCACGGTGACCGTGGACAATCGCGAGGGACGTCTTTTCGGCGGCGTCTACGCCGAGGCGCTCATCACCGCCCGTTCCAGGGAAAACGTTCTCACGGTGCCGCTTTCGGCCATTGTCATGCGGGATGACCAGCGTACCGTCTACGTGATTGAAGATGGTTTCGCGGTGCGCCGCGTCCTCACCACCGGTTATATTGGTGAGGATGTCGTGGAAGTTTTGGGAGGGATTACGGAAGAGGACGAGATCATTACCGGCGGCCTCAATAAGGTTCGGGAAGGCATTCGCGTGCGGACGGTGGAAGGGGCGTCGGCAGAGTGATCGGAACATTCATCAAAAGGCCGGTGTTTACCACCATGTTTATCATGGTACTGGTGGTATTCGGCATTCAGTCCTATCCCAGCCTCGGCATTGACCTTTACCCTGACGTGGATCTGCCCATGGTATCCATTCGGGTATACTACGAGGGCACTGCGCCGGAAGAGATGGAAACTCTGGTGACGAAGCCCATTGAGAACCGGGTGAGCCAGATCTCCGGCATTAAGACCATCACCTCCACTATCCGGGAAGGCTTTTCGCAGACAACCCTTGAATTTGATATCGGCGTGGACCCGCGTCAGATGGCCAGCGAAGTGCGGGAAAAGGTCGCCAGCATTCGAAAGCGCCTGCCCGATGACATCGATGAGCCGATGGTAGAGCGCTACGACGCCGCGTCGCGGCCGGTGGCCGTGTACGCCTTTTCTTCCGCGCTGCGAAGCCCCGGAGAGGTTCGCCGTCTCCTACAAGATGTGGTGGTCGACGATTTACAGATGATCGAAGGCGTGGCTGACGTCACTTTGTTTGGCGCCGGGGATCGAGCGATTCGAATCGATGTGGACACCCAGAAATTAGCCCGCTATGGCATTTCTCTCCCCCTGGTGATTGAAAAAGTCAACAGCGTCAACCGGAACAGCCCCGGCGGAAAAATCCGGGACGGCAGCAATACCATCACGCTGCGCACCATAGGGAAATTCACCTCCGTGGACGATATGAAAAAGGTGGTCGTGGCGAATATCGACGGCAAGCCTGTCCTCCTGACGGATATCGCTGATGTGGCCGACGATTGGGAAGAGGAAGAGACCTACGCCCGCACCAACGGCGTTCCCTCGGTACTGATGTGGGTGCGGAAGCAGTCCCGCACCAACACCGTGGAGATCACCGACGCTTTGAATGAGCGATTGGGTGCGCTTTTGCGGGAAGATCTGCCGCCGGATGTGGAGAAGGCTACCGTTACGGATCAATCCCGCTATGTCCGGGAGAACGTCGAGGATGTCTGGAATACCATTATCTTCGGCGGGATTTTGGCGCTGGCCATCACCTACCTGTTTCTGCGGGATATCCGGGCGACCCTCATCGGGGGACTAGCTATTCCCACCTCGGTGGTTGCCGCGTTCTTTTTGATGAAGACCATGGGATTTACCCTGAATAACATGTCTCTCATGGGGCTGTCACTGGCCGTGGGTTTCCTCATCGACGATGCCATTGTCCTGGTGGAAAACATCTTCCGTCACATGGAAATGGGCAAGACCCCGGATATCGCCTCGGAGGATGCCACGAAAGAACTCATGCTGGCCATCTTAGCCACTTCTTTATCTCTCTTGGCGGTGTTCGTTCCTATTGGCAGCATGGGAGAAACGGTAGGCCAGTACTTTAAGCAATTCGGTCTCACCGTCGCCTTCGCGCTGGCTTTCTCCACGATTTCTGCTTATTCGCTGACTCCTATGGTTTCCGCCTATTGGTTACAACCGCCCTCCGCGTCTCATGAGGGACGGCCTGCCTTTGTGACGCGCCTCCTTGATGGGTTTAATACCGGCTTCGAAACGCTGCGGAGGTTCTACGGGGATCTCATGGCCTTCGCCATCCGCCATCCTAAAAAAGTGGTGGCCGCCGCGTTGGGAACGCTTTTTTTGAACTTGCTCCTGATTCCCTTTTTGGGGACGGCTTTGCAGCCGGTCTATGATTCGGGGGAATTTCTCATCAGCATTAAAGGCCCGGCAGGCGCCAGCCTCGAGCAGATGAAGCACTGGGCGCAGCCCCTGGAAGAGACCATCGCCGCCATACCCGATGTGGAGGTGGAGGCGCTGCACTTAGGGGGCAATCGGACGCCGGCCAATGAGGGCGACATTCGGGTACGCCTGAGACCCTTAGAAGAACGAGAGCGGGGCATGCTGGATATCATGGCCGAGCTGCGGAGAAAATTCGCCGACGTGGGGGTCATGCAGGTGGCCGTCATGACCACTCAGGGGGGACGTTGGGATTCACGCCCGGTGCAGATCGGGCTGCGAGGCGGCGATATTCAAAAATTGAGCGGTTACGCGGAGGCCTTGGCGGAGAAGATGCGCCAGACACCGGGGGCCACCGATGTGGAAATTCTCGGCGTCTCGCCCGAGCCGGAAGTCCTCATTCGCCTTGACCCTTATCAGGCCAGCCGATTCGGTCTTGACAATACTTCCGTGGGAAGAGCGGTGCAGTACGCCTTTCAGGGAAAAAGCCTGAGCCATTCTTACACCATTGGCAATAATGATTACGACATCATCGTGCAGGCAGTGCGGGCGCATCGGCGTACCCTTCAGGACGTATCTGATCTCATGGTCTCCACGGCCAGCGGCCCTTTTGTTCGCCTCGGGGATGTGGCGGAGGTCACTTTGGGCTCCGGCCCCACCCGCATCGACCGGGAGGGCCGCCAGCGGCAGATCGCGGTTTACGCCAATACCAGCGGCATCTCCCCCGGTGAGCTCCTGCAAACCATTCAAGAAGAGCTGATCCCCAACATCAACATGGACATCGGCTACCGCTATCGCCTGATCGGGGATTCCGACATGATGGGCCGCGTCTTTCGGGAGATCGCCAAGGCCGTGATCATGGCCGTCGTCCTCATTTATATGGTCTTAGCGGCGGAGTTTGAGAGCTTCTCCCAGCCCTTCGTCATCATGATGAGCCTGCCTTTTGCCGTCATCGGTGCCGTCTTGGGGCTTTTAGTCGCCAATCAGACGGCGAACATGATGGCGCTCATCGGCTTCACCATGCTCTTGGGCCTCGTCACGAAAAACGCCATTCTCCTCATCGACTACGCCAATCAGGCTCGGGAGCGAGGCATGGCGCTTCAAGAAGCAGTATTGGAGGCCTGCTCCCTGCGCCTGCGTCCCATCCTCATGACCACTCTATCCACGCTGCTTGGGATGCTGCCCGTGGCCCTCGGCCTCGGTGCGGGGGCGGAACTTCGCCAATCCATGGGCGTCGTTCTCGTCGGAGGCCTCATCACTTCGACCCTTCTCACCTTAGTTGTAGTTCCTCTCATTTATATTTTGACGGAGGAATGGAAAAGGAAGCGCGCCGGGAGAGAGTGACGGGAATTCTGAGAAAATTTTCATCTTCTGAGAGCAATTTTCAGAATGAAGAGCATTGACATTTTTTCAGAGCATGTTATACTGATAATCGAATCCTGTTCTGTATAGGAGAAAACGTTGAGGAAACATGGAAACTTGACGGGATTTCTCCGAAAGGGATAGGATGGCCGAATTCTATCTACATTTTTAAGGAGGAGTTTCTTATGAAAAAGACTCTCGTATCCGCGCTCACCGGCGCGCTGGTCGTCGGCGCTACGGCGACCACCTTCGCGGCCGCGAATCCTTTCGAGGATGTTCCGGCCGACCATTGGGCCTACGATGCGGTAGCACAGCTGGCAGCTGACGGCGTCATCGAAGGCTACGGTGACGGCACTTACCGCGGCGATCAGGAGATCACCCGCTATGAAATGGCGCAGATGGTAGCGCGTGCCATGGCAAAGACGGGCGTCAACGGTGCCGACAAGGCCATGATCGATCGTCTGGCGGCGGAATTTGCCGACGAGCTGAACAACCTCGGCGTTCGCGTGGCGGCTCTGGAGAAGAAGGTCGACAACGTGAAGTGGACGGGTGCAGTTCGCTATCGTTACATCAGCGCCCGTGATAAGAGCAACGATCCTGACCGCGTAAACAGCCAGTACCTGACCTTCCGCTTGGAGCCCACGGCTCGCATCAATGAGCACTGGACGGGGCATGCCCGCATCGACTACAATACGGACATGAATACCGGAAAGAATGCGTCTAACGGCGGCGCGAATGACCACATGAACGGCGACAGCGATCTCAAAGTCGAGCGCATGTGGGTGCAGGGCGAGTATGGCAATACGAGCATTCTGCTCGGTAAGCTGCCCTACGCCACCAATGCGGATGGCGGTATGATTTTTGATGACAACATTTCCGGTGGGCAGGTCACCTTCGGGAAAGACGTTATGGTCACCTTGACGGCAGGTCGCGTGACGGCTCCTGAGGCCTTTGAGAAAGGTACGGCCAGCTATCAGAGCGTTGAGCTCTACAATGACCGCGACAAGAAGTTCACTTGGGGACTTGGTTACCATCGTTTCAGCAACAATGATAACTTTAAGGACGCTTACGGCAAAAAGGATGCCAACATCTGGGAAGTCGGTGCGGGCCTTAAGTTCGATAAAAATCTTGCCTTGAACGGTGCGTTTGCCTGGAATACTTCCCCGGATCGTGAAAATGGTACGGGCGCTAAGGTCACCACGGGAGCGAAACGTGCTTGGACGGCAGAATTAGACTACAAGGGCGCTGATCCTGCGGATAAGGGTTCCTTCGGGCTCTTCGCCGGATACCGTTACCTCGGCAGCTTCGCTGCTTGGGCGCCAACGTATGATGCGGCTCCGAGTGGCAGCAAGGGCTGGGAGTTCGGCCTGGATTATGTTCCCTTCAAGAATGTTCAGACCACCCTCAAGTACTTCACGGGTAAATCCATTGCTACTTATGAGGGCGAGAAGGCGAACGACGTTTCCACCATCTTCGGCGAGGTCAACTTCTTCTTCTGATCTCCCCCCGGAGAAAACTCTACACAGTACAAAAAGCCTCCGCTTCGGCGGGGGCTTTTTTTGTACCATCAACGTATAGGTGTCGGAGCGTAAGTAACTCTGACATCGGCACGTATTTTGAGCGCAGGGCTTGGGAAATAAAATTGTATCTATGTAAACAAAAATCTTGTCAGTAAAGTAAGGATGTGCTATATTATTCCCCACAGGCAAAACCAGCGAGCACATGGCGTTTCTGAGGAGAACGTTTCTCTGAAGAACGTCGGGAAAGGCATGGGGATGCCGGTGAGAATTTTATTTTTTTAGGAGGAGATTCTGAATGAAAAAATCACTTGTATCAGGGCTCATCGGGGCTCTGGCCGTCGGGGTGACGGCTACGGCGTTCGCGGCGGCGAATCCTTTCGAGGATGTTCCGGCCGACCATTGGGCCTACGACGCGGTAGCGCAGTTAGCGGCGGACGGCGTCATCGAAGGTTACGGCGACGGCACCTACCGCGGCGATCAGGAGATCACCCGTTATGAGATGGCGCAGATGGTAGCGCGCGCCATGGCGAAGTCGGGCGTGAGCGGCGCTGACAAGGCCATGATCGATCGTCTGGCGGCAGAATTCGCCGACGAGCTGAACAACCTCGGCGTTCGCGTGGCGGCCTTGGAGAAGAAGGTCGACAACGTGAAATTCCACGGGCTGTTCCGCTACACCTACAGCCGCGGCCGCACGGAAGGCAGCTCGGATCACACGAATACCAACGACTTCCGCCTCCGTTTGCAGACCTCCATGGCCATCAATGAACACTGGACGGGCAAGGCTCGGGTGGAGTATAAGTCCGATATGAACAGCGCGGAAAATTCCACCGGTGCGAATGGCAAAGTGTTTCTCAACCGGGCCTATGTGGAAGGAAAATACGGCTCCACCACCATCGACCTGGGGCGTTTCCCGGCCTATACGGCGGTGGACGGCGGTATGGTCTTGGATGATGAAGTTTCCGGCGGCCAGGTCGTCTTCGGCGACAAGGCCTCCCTCAAGTTGGTGGCGGCCCGTTACTATGACAACTATACGGGCGGCGCGTTCCCGCTTTCCAGCGGCACGGCCAGCTACCAGAGCATTGAGGTCAACAGCGATCCCCATCAGAAATTCACCATCGGCGCGGCGTATCATCACGTTGCCAACAAGGCCGCCATGCGCGGCCACACCGTGGATGGCCCTCATAAACCTTATGGAGCGGATTCCATGAATATCTGGACAGTGGGAACGGGCTATCGCTTTGATAAAAACGTCGCCCTTTCCGGCGCTTACGCCAAGAACACCCAGGGCGACGTGGAGAGCAAGCTGCGCACCGCGTGGAGCGCGGAGCTCGACTATAAGGGCGCGGATCCTGCCGACCAAGGCTCCTGGGGCGCGTACCTTGCGTATCGCCACCTGGGCGACTATGGGATCATGTTCCCCACGTACAACGCCATCTTCACCGGGCAAAAGGGCTGGCAGCTTGGCGTGCGAGCCACCGTTCTTAAAAATGTCGTGGCTACCTTCGAATATTTCGACGGCAAAGACATTTCCACTGACCTGAAACAGAACACTGTCTTCGCCCGCGTCGAGGCCTTCTTCTGATTCGTGGCAGAGATACACAAAAAAGCGCAGCAGCTTAGGCCGCTGCGCTTTTCTTCTGTGACGGGAGGCTCACTCCTGCCAGCTGCATTTTCCTTCATTTTTTTGTTAAATTTCGCCAAAATACTTGCAAAATCAAAATCAGTGTGCTACATTAGAGATGGTCAAAATCCACGGGATGGGTAAGGCGAGGAAACATGGATACTCGGGCGAAGCTCCCCGGTGGATGGCGACCGCCGCATTCACATTTTATTTAAGGAGGAGTTTCTATGAAAAAGACTCTCGTATCCGCTCTCACCGGCGCTTTGGTTATCGGCGCCACGGCGACCACCTTCGCGGCCGCGAATCCTTTCGAGGATGTTCCGGCCGACCATT
>CAJPQU010000068.1 GCA_905372875.1 uncultured Schwartzia sp.
ATTCTTTGGTCATGGGGCGCTGAGGGTTTGTGAACACATCGAGGACGGAACCGCGCTCGGTGATGATCCCGTTTTCAATGACCGCCACCTTGTCGCAGATATCCTTGATGACCTGCATTTCGTGAGTGATGATGACGATGGTCAGCCCCAGTTTCCGATTGATGTCCCGCATGAGTTCCAGGATGGCTTTCGTGGTCTGGGGGTCGAGGGCGGAGGTAGCTTCGTCGGAGAGCAGCACCTTGGGCTCGCTGGCCAGCGCCCGGGCGATGCCCACCCGCTGCTTTTGCCCGCCGGAAAGCTGGGCAGGATATTGAGCAGCCTTGTCGGAAAGATTGACTAAGGCGAGAAGCGGCTCCACCTTGGCGCGGATCGCGTCCTCAGAGAGGGAGGAAAGACGCAGAGGGAAGGCCACATTGTCGTACACCGTGGCCGAAGTCAGGAGATTGAAGTGCTGAAAGATCATCCCGATGTTCTTGCGGGCGGCGCGAAGCTGTGCCGCGCTCATGGCGGTGAGATCCTGCCCGTCCACCACCACCCGCCCTTTCGTGGGACGTTCTAAGAGATTGATACAGCGGATCAGGGTGGACTTCCCCGCCCCGGAGAGGCCGATGATACCGTAAATCTCGCCCTTCTTCACGGTGAGATCGATGCCCTTTAAGGCGGACACCGGACCGTCGAGGCCGTGATAGTTTTTTTCGATGTGGGAAAGTTCAATCATAATCGAAATGCCTGCTTCCTGTCTGTCGTTTACGGATGTGCTGCCTTCTCCAGCGACGCGCTGGGGAAAAACAAATGCCCCAGTGATTTTGTAGGAAAAGCGCGCGTCAAGAGAGAACCGCGTCATCAAGTTTATCCCGATGACGGGATAACTCCACACATTATATCATATTTAAAACGCGAAAAACACCGGAGAGAAAAATTATTTTTCCCTCCGGTGTTTTTTGGCAAACTGTTCAGTTGATCGAAAGCTGCCGCGTTCCGCAAAAAGTAAAGATGGCGCCGCCGTCAGCGGCATTGGCAGCGGTGAGGGCGATGTCGTGGCGGTCGGCAATGGCCTTAGCGATGGCCAGCCCGAGGCCGGTGCCGCCGGCATTGGCCTCGCCTTTTTGGCGGCGGAAGCGCTGGAAGAGGTGCGGCAAAACCGCCTTCGCGATCCCCGGGCCGTGATCGCGAAGGGCGATGGACCAGCGCGGCCCCGCTTTTGTGACGGCGATTTCCACGACGCCCTTCGCGGGGGAAAATTTAACGGCGTTATCCAAGACGATCAAAAACATTTGCCGCAGGCGGCCAAAATCCGCCGTCATCAAAATGGGAGGAAGATCTCCTGAGACGATGGCAATCTCCTGCTGCGCCGCCAAACGGCGGGCCGATCGAATGGCGTCGGACAGCGCGTCAGTGAGGTTCGTCGGGGCTTTCTCCATTTGGAAATCCACGTTTTGCAGGCGGGTCAGTTCGAAGAGATCCCCCACTAAGCGTTCCAGCTGGCGCACGTTGTCCTCCATCTGGGCGAGGTAGCGGCGGCGCTCTTCTTCGTTGGCAAAAAGGCCCGCGTCTAGGACTTCAAGGGAGCCGCGCAGTACGGTGAGGGGCGTGCGCAGTTCGTGGGATACGCTGGCCAAGAAATCCTGCCGCATTTGGGTCAGCCGGGCGCTCTCCTTCGCGGCGTCGGCGAGGCGCGCGGCGAGGACGTCCAGGCTTTGCGCCAAGGAGCCGACCTCGTCCTCCTGGGCGATGCCGGTGCGGGCGTCATAGTGCCCTCTGGCCAGCGCGGCGGCCACCTTTTCCATGCGGGCGAGGGGGCGGAGAAAGCGGCGGGCGAGGAGAAAGGACAGCCCCGAGGCGACGAGGAAAGCGACGGCCATGGCAAACAGGAGAAGGCGGCGTCCCTGATATTCGCCGATATCCACCGCGTTGAGGGTGCGGTGGAGCAGCACCGCACCGATGACATTGCCCGATGTATCCTTTACAGGGGCTCCCGCGGTGACGGAAGGCGCAGTCAACAGGGGATCGAAGGCTTGACTGGCGGCGGCTTGCCCGGAAAATATCCGCTCCAACAACGTTTCGGCTTCGGCGGGCAGATCGTCAAAGGAGGCGCTCTCCTCGGCTCCGTAAAGGGTGATGGTGCGGCTGCCGCGGTCGACGAGCCATACTGTGCCGCCCGCCAACGGTTCAAGCTGACGAAGATAGAGGCCGCTGTCCGCGGATTCGTTCACGACCCGGCGGCAGTAAGCGTGTGATGATCCTGGATGATCGTGGCCGCCGTTCTTCTCCTGGGGCGTTTCCTCCATCCCGTGGCGGTGCATACCGCCGCCGGATATCATGCCGCAGCCCCCGACGGGGCGGGCGGCCGCCGCCGGTTCGGAGGACCTTTGGCTGCCCACTGGCGCGGGAACGTCCGCGGCGACGAGGGCAGCGACGGCCTCGGCCCGGACGATAAGATCCGCGACCGCCGCCCCCCGGGTGGAAGAGCGCAGCTGCCATTCGTAGATGCCCCCCAACACGAGGGCAAACACCGTCAGTGCGGCGGTACAGTACAGCATGAAGCGGCGCCAAAGAATACTGTTCATCGAAGCACCTCAAAAGAATATCCCACGCCCCAGACGGTGCGAATCTCCCAATCCGGGTGGGGCGTTTTGGCCAATTTGGCCCGGAGCCGTTTAATGTGGGTGTCCACGGTGCGGGTATCCCCTTCATAATCATACCCCCACAATCGTTCCAGAAGATGTTCCCGGGAAAAGACCCGCCCCTTGTTCTCCGCCAAAAGGCACAAGATATCAAACTCTTTTTTCGTCAAGGCGACAGCGGTGCCGCCGATCAGGACCCGTTCTTCCTCGGTGAGGATGGTTAAGCTGCCCCGGAGGAGGGTGCGGGACGGAGTGCCCGTCCTCTCCAATCGCCGCAGAATCGCCCGCACCCGGGCCATGACGACAGCGGCGGAAAAGGGCTTTACGATGTAATCGTCGGCGCCGATGTCAAGTCCCATGATGCGGTCGTAGTCTTCTCCACGGGCGGTGATCATCAGGATAGGAACATCGGAAACGGCCCGCAGGGCACGGCAGACGGCGAAGCCGTCCATTTTTGGCATCGTTACGTCCAGAAGAATGATGTCAAAGTTTTCGGTGCGTCCCGCCGCCAGCGCCGCTTCTCCGTCGGCCACAGCCGTCACCTGCCAGCCGTCTCGTTCGGCGAAAGCCCGCAGGATATCAATGATCGCGGTGTTATCGTCGGCGATGAGCATGTGCGGCATAAAATGTCCCTCTTTCTTTGCGCATATTATATATATCTAATGATAAAGGAGAATCATGACGAAAATGTGGCGTTAAGGGAAGTTTCCTTAAAAATTATACCACAGAAAAACCTTAATAACAGTCAGGAATGCTTCGGAGAACAGGATCTTAAACATTGGCCTAAGAAAAGATTAATGGAAATTTCATGAAAAATATATAGATAATGATTCTCATTAGTGCTAATATCAGGCCATGTCATTAACAATATTTATTATTCTGAAGGGTATTCAGAAATTTATTTGCGATAGGAGGGCAAAGATGCAAAGGACAAAGGTGAAGATGAAAAAGCACCGGCAGGCGGCCCTCGCCGCCGCGATATGGATATTTCTCGAATCTTCGGCCTTTTGCGCCGAAGAGGGAGAACAGACCGGCGAAGCGGAGAGAGTGACGACGGAAGCGGTTAACGTCGAAGCGGTTTATGAGAAGGAAATGCTCAAAGAAGCGCCGGAGACGAAGACGCTCATCACGCGGGAGGACATCGACCGCAAGGGCGCAAGGACGCTTTCGGACGCGCTGGCCGCCGAACAGGATATTCAGATGGGCACGGATAACATGGGGCGCAAGACGATTTCTATCCGCGGCGCGGATCCTCGCCACACCCTGATCCTTGTTGACGGCCGCCGTTTGGCGGGGGGACTGAGCAAATTCTACGGCGCCACCGACGAGGCGAATCGTATCGGCCTCGATAATATCGACCATATTGAGATCATTCGCGGTTCGGGGACGGCGCGCTACGGCGCCGATGCCATCGGCGGGGTCATCAATATCGTCACGAAAATTCCCCACAAAATGGGGGGGACGGTAAGGATGGAACGGTCCTGGATCGGCCAGGGCGGCAGTCAGTATAACCACAATGTCAATTTTGCCACGGGGGAAATTGGCAAAGGCATCTACATGGATTTCTCGTACGGGAAGAGTAAGACGGCGCCGTTCCTTTACGATAAGGACGGCTCCTCCATGCAATATTACGGCCAACGCACGCCGATGAGCGCTCGCGTGGAATTTACCTTGGGCAAAGGCGAATCCCTTACCCTTTCCGCCGATCACCTCGACGAGGATCTGGAGAAAGATACACCCCTTGGCAAGATGCTCAAGATGAACGCCTTGGAAGACGCCTGGCGGCGAAATATCAGCATCGATTGGAAAAAGCAGACGGATGCGGCGGATTTTCGCGTTCGCGCTTATCGGACGCAG
This sequence comes from uncultured Schwartzia sp., assembly GCA_905372875.1. Classification (GTDB taxonomy): domain Bacteria; phylum Bacillota; class Negativicutes; order Selenomonadales; family Selenomonadaceae; genus CAJPQU01. The sequence goes on from CAJPQU010000068.1 coordinate 4,482, forward strand.
CATGATTCCGATGTGAATTATGAAATCGGCCCCATCGTGCCGGGCACTATTCCGTATCACCATTTCTACTTTGATTATTTTAACCGGGAAGACCGTGTTCTGGAAGCGTCTCTGGGCGTGATGCTGCAGGATAAGCATTACCTGACGGTGGGGGCGGATTATCACAAGGAGAGCGGGGAAGGGACGCGTATCTATGTGCCGAAGCAAAATCCGCGGCAGGAAACCAGAATATATACGTTTCCCAATCCCAGCGATCCGTCTGACCCGAATAAAAGATCGTACACCGGCGATATCTATGAAACCGATCTGGAGTATTACAGCGCTTATTTTACGGATGATTGGCAGGTGGGGAAGAAGCTCCTCATCATCCCGGCCTTGCGTTATACGAACCACAGCCATTTCGGGGCCCATCTCTCCCCCTCCATCGGCGCAACCTATAAGGTGCGGCCGAATTTACGCATTAAAGCGAATATCGGCACCAGTTTTTCCACGCCGGGCATCGCCGAGCTTTACCATGACTGGGAAATGTACGAACCGTCGCTGAATCCGACACCGCCGATTCGTAACGGCTGGCTCTTTCAAGGGAACCCCGATCTGAAACCGGAGAAAGCGCTCAATATGGATGTATCCCTGGAGGCGGAGCTTGACAAAAAGACGAGTGTAAAGGTTACTTTGTTCCGCAATGATTTCCGCGATTATATGCAGATCATGTACACAGGGGAAAAGGACAGCAAAAATCTCTACGGGCGTACTTATTTCGATCGAAAAGTGCGATACCCCAGCGTTTGGAGTTCCTTTTCGTATGATGACCTCGTTCAGGAGATACAGAATGCAGGCAGCTGGCAAGATATCGAAGATAATGTTATCGATGAATCGGATATGGTGACGGGGGTTCCCGCCATGGACGATGTGTATACGTATCAAAACATCTCCAAGGCGCGCATGCAGGGACTTGAGCTGGAAGTCAGGCGCGAAATTGCTCGGGATTTCAGCGTCAAGTTCGGCTATACCTATCTTGATGCCCGCGATCGGCAAACGGACAAACGCCTTGAAGGACGCGCCCGGCACACGCTGAATCTTACCTTTAATTACAACGACAAAAAACATGGCTGGCGCGCGACTTTTTGGGGCGATTACGCGCGAAACTATCTCGATATCCGGGACCGCATCGCGACGGGACACTTCGTCGGCGGAGCACCGGATCTTGAGTATACGGAATTTACCGATCCGAATACGGGGGAGGTGTACCGCCTCTTCCGCAATGAGACGGACGCGAATAAATATGTGAAAGGCGATGTCGAGCACGGCTTTACGCGCGAGAAGGTCGCCCGCGAGAAAAATTATGGCCTCTGGAATCTCATGTTGGAAAAAGATATCAATCCTCATGCGACGTGCTATTTGGGCGTGATGAATCTCTTCAATCATTTTGACCCCTATCTGGGCATGGCGGGACGCATCTATCTCTTCGGCATGCGCGCCAGTTTCTGATTCGTTTAGAAAAGCCGCCCCGTCAGGACGGAAATCTTTATACTTAAGGAGTGTTTATCTTATGGAAAATTTTATTCATCTCTTCAACAGCGGCGGCTTTGTCATGTATCCGCTGCTCCTTCTTTCCATTATCACGTTGGCCATCGCTGTGGAGCGGTTTTCCTACTACCGGACCAACCGCCGGGGTTCGAAAGCATTTTTCCATGGCGTTTATCATGCGGCGGCGCAGAAGGATTGGTCCGTGGTTCGGCAGCTCTGCCAGGAATTTCCTTCGGCGCTGAGCCGTGTCATCGCCAGCGGCATGGAGAACGATTCTTCCGAACGCGCGATGAAGGATGCCTTCGAAGATCGCATGGAGATGGAATCCATCAACTTTCACCGCTATCTTGACTATCTCAGCGCCGTTGTGACGATCTCGCCCCTGCTGGGCCTTCTCGGCACGGTCACGGGCATGATTCAGACCTTCGGCGTTCTCGACAGCGGCGGCGGTGCCGCGGCGATCACGGGCGGCGTCGGAGAGGCTCTGGTGGCCACGGCGACAGGTCTTTGCGTAGCCATTATTGCCTTTTGCTTCTACACGTATTTCAGCCATCAGTTAGACACTCTGGTGACGGATACGGAGCGTCTTTGCTCGACAGTAATCGGCGCGAAAAGAGAAAGCTGGGATAAAGCATGAATTTCACGAAACATCGCATGCAAAAAAAGCCGGTGTTTATGATCATTCCGATGATTGATATCATCTTCTTTCTGCTGGTTTTCTTTATGATGAACAGTCTGCAGACGGTGGCGCAAAAAGCGCTTACCGTGCAGCTGCCACAGGCACAGAGCGCTTCGACGCCGACGCAGCTGCCGATCATCTTGACGCTGGACGAAGAGGGCCATATTACGATTGATAACAAACCGGCCAGTATCGGGGAATCAGCGGATATCATGAAGAGGCATATACAAGAAAATGCCAACGCGGCCGTCGTTTTGCAGGCGGATAGGCGTACGGCGCACGGGCAGGTTGTCGCTGTCATGGATATGCTGAAGCAGTCAGGCGTGAAGCGCCTGTCCATCGCGGCGGAACAGAAATAACGGAAGGAATCGTATATGGGGCAAAATCTTTTATGGCTAAAAGCATATCTGGTTTCTATCGCGCTTCATCTCGTGATCGCGCTGCTTTTCGCTTGGGGATTAGCCGAGGTCGCGGCGGAAAATGAACAGCGGACGTACGTGGTCGATCTGGCGACCTCCGATTTTAGCCAAGGCAGCGGGCACGCAGGCGGCGGGGGCGGCGGGGGTGGAGACGCGATGGCGTTCCCCGAGCCGTTGAAAGAAGAAGACATGGCGAAACGTGTGGAAACAGTCCGTCAGTCACAGCCTTTGCCGGCGGAGGCCGAAACGATGGCTGCGCCGGCACCGACACTGACGCCTTCTGTACCCTCGGGCGCAGCGGCGAGTCCGGAAGAAGCATCGGCTGTTACCCCTTCACCGCCTGTGTCCGGCAGCACCGCCAGCGGAGGCGGACAGGGTGGTGGATCGGGCACCGGGATCGGCACTGGAACAGGGTCAGGGGTAGGATCAGGCAGCGGATCGGGCTGGGGATCGGGAATCGGTTCCGGCACAGGGGCAGGGATCGGAGACGGACAAGGCACCGGCGCAGGCTCAGGCATGGGACAGGGCAGCGGCGATGGTAATATTTCGGGAACGGGAACGGCCCCGTTTGACAGCGCCGGTTTTCGGGAAGCGGTCGATGCCAACAAACAATATCCGTATATGGCAATGAAGCGGCATATGGAAGGATTGGCGGTAGTCAGCTGTACGGTAGACAGCAGCGGAAGGGTGATAGATGTTTCTTTAGAGACATCGTCGGGACAGGATATGCTTGATGAGGCAGCGGTCGAGGCGGTGCGGTCGGTAGGCAGTTATCCGAATCCTACGGGTCAGTCGGTTCCAGTTTCCGTTCCGGTAAAGTTCTATCTGCGATAAGAACGAAACGGAAAATATTCGCCGTATTCTATGGGATAATATATAATTATGTAAAAAGGAGAATTTTATATGCGTACCATTGTCGTATATTCTTCCCGGACGGGAAACACGAAGAAGGTCGGCGAAGCGATTGCGGCCGCGCTGCCGGAGGGAACCTTGGCCGTATCCGTTCAGGAGATTCCGACGGATCTGCCTGCTTATGACTGCGTATTCCTGGGCTTTTGGGTTGACCGTGGTCAGGCGGATAAGGCCGCTGCTGATCTCCTGCCCAAGCTGACGAACGCGCATGTGGCGCTCTTTGCCACCCTGGGTGCGGATCCGCACTCCCCCCACGCCGCGGAAAGCCTCATGAAGGCGGCGGAGCTTCTGCCCGAGGGAAAGAAGCCGGCCGGGCAGTTTATCTGCCAGGGAGCCGTCGATCCGAAGGTAATCGAGATGATGTATAAAATGTTTCCCAAGGGGCACGTACACGGGCAATCGGCGGAGCGGGACGCGCTTCACGCCGAAGCGGCAAAACATCCGGACGCGGCGGATCTCGCCGCCGCCGGGGCGTTTGCGAAGAAAACGATGGAAGACATCGTCAGGGGGAACGTATGACGACAGAAAGTTATAACCTGGAAGACATGTTCGCCGCGATTTCTGAAGAGCAGCGGCGGCTGCAGTTCGGAACGGCCGAGGGAGATCCCCTGACGGAAGGCTTCCCCCGCAAACGCGTGGTTCATGCGGGCCTCAGCGGGCAGATGGTGCCGCCGGAGGAAGCCCAGGCGGTTTGGAATCGCATTATGGAAACGCCGGCCGTTAGGGGAGAAACCCAGGCGGCTTATATCCATATCCCGTTTTGCAAAACGAAGTGCCTCTATTGCGGCTTTTTCCAAAACGCGGCCCAGCAGTCAGCGGAAGACGACTACGTCGATGCGCTGCTGGAGGAAATTGAGGCGGCGGGCGAGTACCCGCGCCTAAAGGAAGGGCTCATTCACGCCGTATTTATCGGCGGAGGAACTCCCTCTTCGCTGTCGGCGGAAAATGCGCAGCGCGTTCTCAGCGCGCTGCGCCGTGTTTTGCCGTTGGCTAACGATTATGAACTGACGCTGGAAGGACGCATCCACGATCTGGTGCCCGAAAAAATGGAAACATGGCTTGCGAACGGTGTAAACCGTATATCACTGGGCGTGCAGTCTTTTCATACGGAAGTGCGTCAGGCGCAAGGCCGCATCGAAACGCGCGAGGAAGTTTTGACGCGCCTTCAGGCGCTTAAGGCGTATGGACAATGTTCGGTGGTACTGGATCTCATCTACGGGCTGCCGGGGCAGACGATGGACGTATGGCAGCAGGACCTCGCTGATCTGGTCACTTCGGGCGTTGATGGGGCGGATTTTTATCAGCTTAATGTCTTTGAGGACAGCGACCTCAACAAGCGGATCGCGGAGGGCAAGCTCAAGCCGGCGGCGACAACGCAGGAACAGGCCCGGATGTACGCTGTCTCGCACGATTATATGGCGCGGCGCGGATGGCGCCAGATCAGCATGTGTCATTGGAGCCGGAGCAATCGCGAACGCAGCCTCTACAATGCGCTGGCGAAAGAAGGGGTGCCAATGTTCCCTTTCGGCAGCAGCGCGGGCGGATTCCTTGAAGGCTATGCCGTTATGCTGCATCGGATATTACAGCCCTATGCGATGTTAGTGGCGAGCGGGCAAAAACCGATCATGGGCCTTGTCAAGCAGTCGGACATGCAGCCTTTCTCCAACCGGGCGATCAGTATGCTGGAGCGCGGCTTTGTGGACATCGCGGGCCTTGAAGCGCTTTCCCCGCGGCTGGGCGGTTTGCGCTGGCTCTATGACCTGTGGGAAAAACGAGGTTTTGTGCGCTTCAACGGCGTACAGTATGAACTTACCGTGGCAGGAAAGTTCTGGGAGGTCAATCTCGCCCAGACAACGGCGGAATGTATCCAATACCTTATGACAGGCGAGAATACGCTGAGCCTGGAAAGTATTGCGGCACAAGACACGCAGCGGGCGAAAAACGGCCAGGAAAAGAAACATGGCGTAGGCATGAACGGTGTGCCTTCCATAGAAATGATGCAGAAGATGCAAAAAATGGCGAAGGGAGGCATGCCTTCCCTCAGCGTGCTGAAATCGTTTGCCCGAGAGGCCGGGATCAAAGGTATGCCGTCGATAGAGGAGATGCGCAAGTTACAGAAGATGATGGAGGACAGAAAGCTGCGGGACGCCGAACCTTGAGGGGTTAAAACTTTTAAAAAAAAGAGCTTGACGAAACGAAGGGGATGAAGTAATATATAGAAGC
>CAJPQU010000069.1 GCA_905372875.1 uncultured Schwartzia sp.
CTCATATGAGCGAATCTCATCAAATGCAGGACGCTGTGTCATAATGACATCTCCTTTCGTAAATAGCAGGCCAGACAAATAGATGTTTATCATTATATCACATTTATGGTATGACACAGCGCATGATTTCGAGATGGGGCAGGCGCGTGTCTTTCGGTATGCCGCATCACTGCGGTGGAGGAGTGTATGGATGTGGCCGGGATGATGTTGTATAAATAAAGTTGACAACTTCTTCGCAAGGATTTTAGATAAAGTCAAAGAGGAGAAGGAGAGGTCAAAATGGCAACAAACAGGCAATACGATCACGAGTTTAAGGTGCAGGCAATCAAACTGGCACAGGAAATTGGCCAGGCGAAAGCCGCCAAAGAGCTAGGAATTTCCAAGAACACGATGTATACATGGACACGTGCCCACCGGCTTGGGTATCTGGATCTCGGGTGCGGCACGCAAACACCGCAGAGTGCCCTGAGCTTGCACGAGGAGCTCGTGCAGCTGCGCGCCCAGCTCAAGGCACAGGATAAGGAAATTCGGCGACTGAAGAAAGAGAATGACTTTCTGGAAGAAGCAAGCGCTTTTTTTGCCGCGAGCCGTCTGAAGTCAACAAAAACGAACGTATGAAGTTTATTGCGTTCAAGACAGCAGACGGCGCACACAAAGGAAATATCAGTTTTTATTGCAGACTGCTCCATGTCACAAGACAGGGATTTTATCAGTATTTGGTGAGCAAAGACCGCCCCTGGAAATATCAGGAACTTGCCGATGCCATGATGCAGATCCATGCAGAGGATGAATGCAACGATACCTACGGAAGAATCCGCATGTATCAGGCACTCAAGAGCAAGCAGCCAACAGGCCTCCGTATTCCGAGTGAACGCACCGTTTACCGCATCATGGAAGAGATCGGCTTAAGTCACCATCCCAATCATAAGTCGAACGGTATCACAAAAGCAGATCGGCAGGCACAGATCTCGGAGGATCTCCTGCATCGTGATTTTCATGCCGACACACCACTTTCCAAGTGTGTCACTGACATGACAGAGATTCCAGCGTGTGACGGAAAACTCTATATTTCAGCACTCTTTGACTGCTATGACGCCGGCGTGCTCGGACTTTCTATGGATACGAATATGAGGGCTTCTCTGTGTGTGCAGATGCCTGATAACGCCATGATTTCCTACCCGATGCTAAGGGGAGCAATCCTGCATTCGGATCGCGGCAGCCAGTACACGAGTCAGCTGTATCGGGAAGCAATCCAAAACTATGGAATCCGTCAAAGTATGAACAGTGCTGGTGGCCGCTGTCATGATAACGCGCGTTGTGAGAGTATGTGGGCACGCATGAAGTCGGAGCTTCTCTATGGACGCTATGACACAAAGAACATGACAACACAAGAGTTGAAGGTTCTGGTTTGGCGATATTTCATGAGCTATTGGAACAACCGCCGGATTTGTTCAACAAACGGTGGGCTTCCTCCGATGGTGAAACGTCGACAGTTCTATGACTCCATTGCTGCGACTTCTTGAGCGTTCGTTCCCTTGTGAGAAATTTGTCAACTGTTCTTGACAATATCAGTCGATTTTTCTTCACGGTCAGTGGCTCCTTCCATGAGGGGGAAACGGTGATAAGCGGCGGCGCTGTCAAAAAAAATTGACGCCATCTGTGCACGGCTGGCAGGGTGATAAAAGGGGGACTTGTACGACGCCAATGACATAAGCTATGCCCGAAAATAAAAAAACACCCGCTATGCGGGTGTTTTTTTATTTTGAGATCGCCTTTACATTTTCTCTATCAGTTCCAACGCCAATTCGGCGTTTCTCGAAGCTAAACGCCGAAGCTCGGCGATGCGCGCTTCGTTTGCCCGGGGCAAGTCCTTTCGCCGCGCCCATTTTTCCCGCACGACAGCCATGAGGTTTTCCACGGTGACCGTCTGAAGATTCGCCACCGGGCGGTCGCCCACGGAGTCTAAAAAGCGGTCAATCTTCGGGTCGTAAGAAATGCCCACCATGGGAACCCCCATGACCCCGGCGAAGATCAGGCCGTGAAGGCGGATGGAGATCAGAAGGTCTAAATTGCCGACGATGGAAAGAAGTTCGCTGGTGGTATATTCCTCTTCTAAGATGATCACCGGTTCTCCAGCCATGGCAGCGATAGTTTGAGCCGTTTTCACATCTTCCGGGTACTGCATGGGAAGAAACACCACCCGGGCGTCAAATTCCCGCATGATCTGAACCGTCGCGGCGGCGATCACCTTTTTATAGCTCTGCCAACCGCACCATTCCCGCACCGATATGCCCACCACCGGCTTGGCTCCGGCAGCTTTGTGTTTTGTCAGAATGGCCCGTCCCAAGCCGTGATCCACGGGATGAATGGCCAGTACCGGATCAGCGGTCACTTCCACCGGGGGGCGTGTCACCGCGAGGCTTTCAAGTTCCTTTAGAGAGCCGTAATCCCGCACCGTGATCTGGGAAACCTTTTGACTGACGGTTGTCATGAGCCAGCGGGGAAAGCGACCGCAGACCGGGCCGATCCCTTGGGCGTAGAGCATCACCGGCTTCCTTAAGAGACGAGCCAGGAAGATGACGCTCAGATAATAGTAGAGACTTCGTCCGCTGGTAACATTTTGCAGGAGACTGCCGCCGCCGGAAATGACGAGATCTGCCTCCCGGATCGCCGACCATATCGCACCGAAGCCCAGCCACGGGATCGCCTTCACCCCATGGCGGCGCTCCGTATCCTCGGGGTCGGCGGAAATGACCGTAATATGAAGTTTCGGGTCAAGTTCGGATAACACCTCGATCATCGCCGCCAACATGGCTTCATCACCGGCGTTTCTCGAACCGTAGTATCCGGAAACAACGATTTTACTCATTCTTCCCCCGCCTGACGCGCCTCAGTCGCACGCAGCATTCTCTCTCCCCACGCGAAGAGCAGTATGGCCGCCGCGCCGATCATCGCCCCGCCCAAAAGGCCGCCGATGCCCCGGGCAAAGGACATCATCACCGGCGTCCGCATGTGAGCGAAAGTTTCCACCATGGATCCCTGCCCAATGGTGGCCGCTAAGACAAGCAGAAAGAGAACCATGCCCGGCCATTTCTTAAACCAGGCTAGTGCCGCCATCATGAAGGCCGGATGTCCGATCAAAAGCTCCTTAGAACGCGGCCGCGCGTAAAGCGCTTGCTCCAAAAACGCCCGAAAGCGAAGTTCCAGCCCGGAAACCGGCATCCCCATACTGTGCCCGGAGCGCGCCAGCAAAACAACCCCCGCCACCAAGATACCAACGAAGACAGCCAACGTCTTCACCGTCACCGGCATGGCCAACAGGCGACAACCCTGCGCCGTAAATCCTTCTGCCGCATCCCCGAAGACGGAAAAGCGTTCCAAAAAAGCTATCGCCACCAAAAGGATCGGCAGCACGAAGGTCAGCTTAATGCCCCGGAAAATATTGACTTCCAAAAAGTATTCCACATCGGAGAGCGCCCCGGAAAGATACGCCGCTCCCACGAAGGACAGCGCTCCCGTCAAAAAGAGGGCCATCGCCGCCAGAAGGAGCAGCTTAGGCAGCGATCCCTCGGGAACGGTCCGACAAGCGCGAATATAATCCAGTTGACCGATGACGGCCAACGCGGGAAACACGTTGGCACTGGCCAGTGCCGCCAAGAGGCGCACCGTACCGCCATGGCCCATGAGGACTGGAACCGCCGCGGCGAGGCCGCAGACGGCGAAGAGCGCCATCTGCCACGCCGGACGCCGGTTCAGCGCCGGAATGACGAGAGAAAGGTAGAGGACACCCCCCGCGGCCGTTCCCAGCATGATCAGCGCCCGCAGGAAAGGCGGCGGCGCGAAGGGAGGGAAGGTGCCCGCCCGGCCCAAAGTGAAGCCGTGGCTCGTAAGCTTATCACGAGTATCGGAAAAATATTGCATATTCGTTTCCAAGAGAGAATGCCCCAATTCCGGTTTCTCGTAAATACGCAGGAGATCGATGCGGATATTTCGTTCCTCGTCCGTATTGACCCAGCGCTCCACCGCCGCGTTCCGCTTCATTTTAGGCTGCTCTTCCTTGGGAATGGAATACATCCGCGCCGCCCGATACCCATAGAGCCGCGCTGCTTCCAAGAGGCCCTCCTGCTTGTAGAACTGAAGCTGGGTGGTCGCTTCGATGAGGCCCAGGGTGATATCTCGATCCCGAAGCGCTTCCACCAGCTGCGGGAGATAATCCGGCGCCCCTAAGGCCTCCGTGCCGGAAAAAAGCATCTCGGACACCCGAATGCCGTCAAGGCGGCGAAAAACAGCCGCTACGTCCGCTTCCGTCGCCTGCACGTAATTGCTAGGCCGAGCCAAAACATAAAAACCCGCCGCGTTCACCGCTTTCATTTCGTCCGTGGGCAGCCCTAAATTCATCTTCTCAAAGGAAGGATAGTTGGCCTTAACCGCCAGCGCTTCCTCCCCGTCCACGAGGAAGGAACGCACCCGATCCGCCCCTAAGCGGCGGATAAGATCTTCCTTCACTTCCCGAAAGGTGAGAGGATCGTGCCCGGTGACATAGACTTCCGTTCCTACGATTTCTCCGCGCTCCACGAGAGAGCGCCAGCCAAGGCTGGTCAAAGCTCCGCTCTGATAGCGTTCGAAAATAGCGCCTCCCGGCGTCGCGCTGGCCTTGCCGTTGACGTTGAGCTTCTTGAAGGTCGTCTCATAGACCGCCAGGGACGTGATCCCGGCTTCTTTCGCCTGCCGCAGAACCTCCTCCGGCGGCAGGCCTTCCCGCTCCGCCAGCTCTAAAAGGCCTTCGTAGTCGATGGCTAAATCCACCGTCATATTTTGCTTTTCGGCCGCATCCCGCATGAGGTTGACGGCCATCGCCGCCAAAAATCCGACGAAGATCACCGCCGAAAGGATACGGTTATAACGGAAACGCTTCATGAATTCTTACCCACCTTGCCCTCCCCCGAGCGTATTCTGTCCCATCAGGGCGCAGCATGACGGCTGGCCGAGAGGATGACTTCTCCCTCCCCCTGCCGAACGGTGTCCAGCTCCACCGGTAAATGCAGCCGCTGAAAATCCACCAACTCAATATCCCCGAAAAAATTCCCTGTAAGAGCCCGGCCCAGGAGGGCGTTTTTGATATCGAGGCGGGTCATGCGGAACCAGAGGCTGTTGTTTTCTTCCAACACTTTGCCTTCGATATGAATGTCCGCCATCTGACCGAAAATCTTCGCCTGCCCGTTCATAAGTACCAGTTCCGGCGTGATCTCCACCGTCACGTTCTGCACCTTATCCACCTTGCGCTGTAAGAAATCCGCCAGGTCTTCCGCTGTCACCCGGGCGTCAATCCGTAAACGATCGGCGCGGGTCACCACGAATTCTCCTTGGGTCAGCCGGTCGAGAGGCATATTCACGCCGTCCCCGGAGAGAACCACCCGGGCCGCCCGCACTTCCCCCAACATGGCGTCTTCCGCCGACAAATCGACGTGACCGATATGGCCAAAGAGGAGAAACAGCGCCGGAACGCCGGACACCTGAGCCGTAATCCGATCCGTCTTAAGCGCGGCCGCAAGGCGCGACTCCAGCGTCTTTTCCGCGATGGGCGGCAGCAGGAGCTGGCTCAGTCCCACCAATATTATGAGGATGAGCCCCAAAATAGTCAAGGTCTTGCGCAAAATATCACCCGCCTCACACGCGAAGGAACGCGGTTTTGTCGTTAAAATTCGTGATTGGCTTTCGCCGTCAGGTACGCCTCGATGAAGGGATCGATCTCTCCGTCCATCACCGCCTGCACGTTCCCCGTTTCGCAATTCGTTCGATGATCCTTGACCATGGTGTAGGGCTGGAAGACGTAGGAACGTATCTGGCTGCCCCACTCGATCTTCTGCTGGACGCCTTCCAGCTTAGCCCGCTCCTCTTCCTTCTTCTTCTCTTCCAGTTCAAAGAGCTTGGCCCGCAGCATCCGCAGGCAGACCTCACGGTTTTGGATCTGAGAGCGTTCGTTCTGGCACTGCACCACGATCCCCGTGGGCAGGTGGGTCATGCGCACCGCCGAGGACGTCTTATTGATGTGCTGTCCCCCCGCGCCGCTAGAGCGGTAAGTATCCACCCGCACGTCGTCCATATTGATGTCCACTTCCTTGGCGTCCTCAATTTCCGGCATGATATCACAGGCGGAAAACGAGGTATGCCGCCGGGCGTTGGCATCAAAGGGAGAAATACGCACCAGCCGGTGAACGCCCTTCTCCGATTTTAGATAGCCGTAAGCATTATGTCCCCGGATAAAGAGCGTCGCCGACTTCACTCCGGCCTCGTCGCCGGGCAGAAGATCCACGGTTTCCACAGAGAACCCGTGGCGCTCCGCCCAGCGGCCGTACATCCGCAGAAGCATTTGCGTCCAATCCTGGGCCTCAGTGCCCCCCGCCCCGGCATGAAGCTCCAAGTAGGCATTGTTGGCGTCATACTCCCCGGAGAGCAGCACTTCCAATTCCAAGGAACGCATGTCGGCGGAGAGATCCGCCAATTCCGCCTTGACTTCTTCCTCGCTGATGTCTCCCGGGGATTCCATACCCATCTCCCAGAGAGCCTGCAAATCGTCCGCCTTCGCGGTGAGGGACCGATACTTGTCCACGCTCCCCCGAATATCGTTCAGTTCCTGGTTTACGACCTGCGCCGTTTCCTTGTTGTCCCAGAAATCCGGGGCGCCCATCTTGTACTCAAGCTCCGCGATCTTGGCTTCCTTCGCGGAGACGTCAAAGAGATGACCCCATTTCGTCCAGCTTCGCTCGCAAAGCTGTTATTGGCGCTTTCAAATCTTCCAGCATTGACGTTTCACAACCTTTCAGGATTTTCCTCGGCAATTTTACGATCGGGCAGCAGCCTGCTGCCTTGCCACCCCTGGCCTATGGCACTGCAGCGTCACTTATTTCTGCCGCAGCAATTCTTATACTTCTTCCCGCTGCCACAAGGGCAGGGCTCATTGCGGCCGATGTTTTCGGCCCGGACCGGTGTCTTCGTCGGCGCCGCCTCCGCCGCGCTCACCTCGCCGCCGTGGGAAGCCTGGGCGCTCCGCAGGTGATCCTCCAGCTGGCGCTGCTCGTCGGTCACCACGCTCACCCGATACATGAGCTTGGCGATGTCCGTCTGAATCTGATGGATCATTTCCTCGAACATATTGTAGCCTTCCAGCTTATACTCCACGAGGGGATTACGCTGCCCATACGCCCGCAGGTTGATGCCCTGCCGCAGCATGTCCATATGGTCCAAGTGTTCCATCCATCTATTGTCTACCACCCGCAACATGACCACCTTTTCCAGCTCCCGCATGATGGGGGCGGAATACTGCTCTTCCCGGGTACGATAATTGTCTTCGGCAGTCTGAATGAGGGTTTCCAAGAGCTCGTCCCGGCTCATGGCCTCTAATTCCGCCTTTTGCAGGCGGCCGGGGGGCGCGTAGATGCCTTCGGCATCGGCGATCAGTCCTTCCAGCGTCCATTCCTCGGGGTAGAGTTTTTCGTTAGCGTACTGATCCATCTCTCCCTTGATGATCTCGTGGATCATGTACATGATGTTTTCCCGCAGATCCTCGCCCATGAGCACCTTGCGCCGCTGGGCGTAGATCACCTCGCGCTGCTGATTCATCACATCGTCGTACTCCAGGACGTTCTTCCGCATATCAAAATTCCGCGCTTCCACCTTCTTCTGGGCGTGTTCGATGGAGCGGGTGATAAGGCTGTGCTCGATGGGCTCATCCTCTTCCATCCCCAGCTTATCCATAATGGAAGCGATGTTGTCCGCCGCGAAAAGCCGCAGGAGATCATCCTCCAAGGACAGATAAAACCGCGAGGAACCGGGATCTCCCTGGCGGCCTGAGCGGCCCCGGAGCTGGTTGTCAATGCGCCGGGACTCGTGGCGCTCCGTGCCGATGATATAGAGTCCGCCTAAGTCCTTCACGCCGTCGCCCAAAATGATGTCAGTGCCGCGTCCGGCCATGTTCGTGGCGATGGTGACCGCCCCCATCTGCCCCGCATCCTTGATGATCTCCGCTTCCTTCTCGTGATACTTGGCGTTCAGCACATTGTGGGGCACGCCGTGTTTTTTCAAGAGATCGCTCAGTTCCTCCGACTGGGTGATAGAGGTGGTGCCGATGAGAATGGGCCGCCCCGTGGCGTGGATCTCGTCCACCGCCTTGGCCACCGCCCGGTACTTGGCCCGCTTCGTCTTGAAGATGAGATCCGGTTCGTCCACACGGATCACCGGCTTATTCGTAGGCACTACAATGACCGGCAGCTTGTAGATCTTGAGGAACTCGTTTTCCTCCGTCTTGGCCGTGCCGGTCATGCCCGCCAATTTTTCGTACATGCGGAAATAATTCTGGAAGGTGATGGTGGCCAAAGTCTGGGATTCCCGCTGGATCTTCACGCCTTCCTTGGCTTCGATGGCCTGATGAAGCCCGTCGGAATAGCGGCGGCCGTACATCAGGCGGCCGGTAAATTCGTCCACGATAATGACTTCGTCGCCCTTCACCACATAATCCCGATCCCGGTGCATGATGGCTTTCGCCCGAAGAGCCGCGTTAAAGCAGTGGGAATACTCGATATTTTCCGGGGCGTAGAGATTCTTCACCCCCAGCATCGCCTCGATCTTATGCACCGACTCGTCGCTGGGAGCCACCGTCTTCTGCTTCTCATCAACGGTATAATCCTCCCCCGGCTTCAAAGTGGCCACCGCCTGCGCCATCCGGGCGTAAACCTCGGTGGATTTCGCCCCGGGCCCGGAAATGATGAGGGGCGTCCGCGCCTCGTCGATCAAAATGCTGTCCACCTCGTCCACGATGGCGAAATGAAGCGTCCGCTGCACCATCTGCTCGGGAGAAATCACCATGTTGTCCCGCAGATAGTCAAAGCCGTATTCATTGTTCGTGCCGAAGGTCACGTCGCAGCTGTAATTGAACTTGCGCGCCGGGAAATCCATGTCATGTTCAATAAGGCCCACGGAAAGGCCCAGAAATTTATACAGATGTCCCATCCATTCGCTGTCGCGCCGGGCCAAATATTCATTCACCGTCACCATGTGAACGCCTTTGCCGGTGAGAGCGTTAAGGTATACCGGCAGCGTCGCCACCAGCGTCTTCCCTTCCCCCGTCTTCATCTCGGCGATCTTTCCCTCGTGGAGGCACATGCCGCCGATGAGCTGCACGTCGAAGTGGCGCATCCCCAAGACCCGCCGCGATGCCTCCCGACAGACCGCGAAGGCCTCGGGCAAAATATCGTCCAAGGTCTCCCCCGCCGTCAACCGCTCCTTAAACTTTTGCGTATAGCCGGCCAGCGTGGCGTCGCTGACCTCCTTGAGCCCCGCTTCCAAGCCGTTGATCTTATCCACGGTAAGCTGCATCCGCTTGATCTCTTTATCGTTATTGTCTCCTAAAAATCGCTTGAGAAACCCCCACAAAACCCAACCACTCCTTATCCTGCCCGATGATCCGGGCCCCACCTGTCCCGGCTCCCTGAGAAAATCGCATACTATCATTAAATTTTATCAGACTACCCTTCATAAGTCAAAAAGAAATACAAAAGCGCGGCAATGATCGCGGCCGCGCTTAAAAACTGTCTCTTAAATATAGTTTTGTCCCCTCACGCCCCCGGCTGGATGAGGCCGTAGTTGCCGTCGGTGCGGCGATAGACTACGCTGACCTCTTCCGTCTCCGAATCCCGGAAGACGAAGAAATCGTGGTTCACCATGTTCATCTGCATGATGGCTTCCTGTACGTCCATAGGCTTCACGGCGAAGCGCTTCGTCTTGACGATGGAATAGTCCTCCGCCGTATCCGCCCGCGCCGCCGGGCCGGCTCCTTCCGCCACCATGTCGGCCTTGAAACCGCCCCGGAAACGCCGCTGTAATTTCGTTTTATGTTTATGGATCTGCCGCTCTAACTTCTCCACCACCAAATCAATGGAGGTATACATATCCATGGTCGCTTCCTCGCCCCGGAGCAGTACGCCGCCTTCCACCGGCACCGTGACCTCGACGATATGACGTCCCTTGGAGACCGTGAGCAGCACCGTGATCTCGCCCACCTGGTCGAAATATTTCGTTACCTTGCCGACCCGCTTTTCCACATAATCCTTGAGCGCCGGCGTCACCTCCATGTTTTTACCTCGTACAGTGAATGTTGCCATAAGACACATCCCCCTTCTAAGTATGTTGCTATGCCTATAATATTC
>CAJPQU010000070.1 GCA_905372875.1 uncultured Schwartzia sp.
GGGGGATTTCTGATCAGCTGACCTACACGGCAGGGCCGCACACCTTGGTGGCGGGGATTGATTATTACAAAGATAAGATGAAAAAGTATCAGGACAGATACACGCCCAGTATGACGGGCGAGGTTTCCAACAAAGCCTTCTTCCTGCAGGATACCATGAAATTCGGGGCGCTTTCCGTAACGCCGGGGGTGCGATTTTCCCATCATTCGGAATACGGCGCGAATACTTCTCTCAGTGGCGTCGTTGCTTACGATATCAATGACCGAGCCAATGTGTACGTTTCCTATAAAGAATTCTTCCGGGCGCCGTACCTCTATGAGCTTTACAATCCTTTCTACGGAAGTGAGAAGTTAGAGCCGGAAAAGGGGCATACGATCGAACTGGGCGGCAACGTGCGCCTCGACGACAAGACAACGGTGTCGGCGCACGTCTTTAGGACGATGTCTGATAATCTGATCGGGTTCAACAACATAACATGGAAGTATTACAATGCGGGGGACGAGCGCATCACGGGATTTGATTTCCAGGTGGCGCGGCAGCTGGCGAAGGAATGGAACGTGACGGCGGCCTATACGCATCTTCACATTCCGTCCAAAGTTTCGACGAAAAACTCGAATCGCGACGGCTACCTCCCTCGGGGCGTTTTAGACTTAGGGATCCATTATGACGCGGCGAAGTTCAATGCCAACCTCAGCGTCAAGGGCGTTTTGGGGCGCCCCGGTCGCTTGGTGAATGAGCCTTTTGTGGCGGACTCCTATAAGAGCTACTGGATCTGCAATTTAGGGGTTAATTATCGGCCGGTGGAAGGCATGAACGTGTTTTTGCGCTTAAATAACCTGTTCAATCGGATGTATACGGACATGTGCTACGATATGCGCAATCCAGGCGGGGACGGCTGGTATTCGCAGCCGGGACGCAACTTCCTTATGGGTGTGGAGTATACGTTCTAAGACAGAAGAGAAGGGCGCGGCGTCGCTTATTTTGCGGCGCCGCATTTTTGTAACGAGGAGGCGGTGCGCGGTGCGCTTGGCATTTTTGCATTTTGATCTGTGCGGCGGTCCTTGGGAAAAGAATCGCGACAATTTGCTGCGGGGGATTGGCGCGGCGGCGGCGCAGGGGGCAGATTGGGTGCTGACGCCGGAGATGGCCCTTCAGGGCTATCACATGGCGACGGGGGGCGCACCTTATACCTTAGCGGCGGATGACAGCGAAGCATTGCGTCCCTTTCGGCAGGCGGCGCGGGATTATGGCGTTGTGATCTTTTTCAGCTGCGGTAGTACAGAGAAGGACATCCCACACAATAGCTGCCTGATCATCGATCGCGCCGGGGACATCATCGGCCGTCACCATAAAATCAAAGTGTTAGCGTGGCCGACCGAAAATTGGGCGGTCGCCGGCGATACGGCGGAAAACCTTCGACCTGTTACCGTAGACGGCGTAAAAACAGGGCTTTTGATATGTGCTGATGCCTATTTCGACGAATATGGGGCGGGTTTGGGAAAACATGAGCCAGATTTGGTGGTCTTGCCCGTGGCTTGGCCGCCCCACGGCTGCGGGGGGCCGCCGGAAAACGCTTGGCGGCGCTGTTCCATCGCGACGAGGGCGCCGGTGGCGGTTGCGAACCAGACGGGTAATAGCGGCATGGACTGCCGGGAAGCGGAGAGCGCCATCGTGTCTGGAACGGATGTCGTTTGCACTTACGCCGGTCCCGAAGCCGTTCTCTTTTACGATTATACGGTTGACAGCCCTTTGCCGGAAAAGTTTGTTGTCTGTCCGTGGGAAGGGGAAATAAAATGAAACGGGTTTGGATATGGCTGCTCACAGCGGTACTTTGTTTCTTTTGCCTCGGGTGCGGACAGCCTAAAGAAAGCGGTGGGGGAAGCGCATCGCGCACGATTACCGATGCAGGGGGAAACGAGGTTACGTTGTCTGCAAAACCACAGCGGATCGTTTCCATGACATTGGGAACGGACGAACTGCTCATGGATTTAGTGTCCTCGGAGCGCATCGCGGCGCTGACATATCTTTCTGATGACAGTGGGATATCCCACATCAGCGAGCGGAGCGGTGCGGTGGAACATAAAATACGGGGAACAAGCGCCGAGGCGATCTTGGCGCTGCACCCGGATTTGATCCTGATCGGCGACTGGTGGAAGTTAGAGTTTTTGTCTACATTCCGAGATATGGGGATTCCGGTGTACGTTTATAGAACGCCGTACACGGTGGAGGACGTGGAGAAGATGATCGTTGAGGTCGCCGGAGTCGTGGGGGAGGAGGAGCGCGGTCAAGCGTTAAGAGAAGAATATCATCGCCGCATTGAAAAGGTTCAGCACAGGGCAGAGCGAGAGAAGCAGCGCTCCGCGCTGGCTATTGCTGGTGCCGGCGGAACAGCTTACGGTACGAAGGGCTCTCTGTATGATGATATGTGCCGCTACGCCGGTGTCTATAACGTTCTGCGGGACATCACGGTCAACGGCAATACAAGGGTTTCCAAGGAGATTATTATTGAGAAAAATCCCGATGTCATTCTTGTCCCGGCTTGGACAACGGCGGGCATGGAGGACGTGCCGAGCCGGGAGGAACTTTTAGCCGATCCGGCGCTGACGGCAGTAAAGGCGATACAAGAGGGGCGGATCGTGTCGGTTTCTGGGCGAACCTTATACTGCGTCTCTCACTATGTGGCGGATGGCATTGAAGAGTTAGCCGTTGCGGTTTATCCGGAAGCCTTTTCGCGGGAGGGGACATCATGAAGAAGATCTTGTTTGTGACGAATATGGAACTTCCTCGGACGGGGATGGAGGTTGCAACGGCAAAGATTAAAGAGGACATCCCCGGGTTTGATTTTTTTGATGTGGTGCAGACCGACGACAGTGAGAATTGGGGGCGTTTTGGGAAAAACGGCTTGAGGGGACGCCGTTCGTTTTCGTGGCCTGGATGGGAACAGGGCTTTCGTGTGATTTTTTGCGGAAAATGGCGGATTTTTTGGTGCGCGGACGGCGCCGTTACCTTTTCCACATCGCCGATCCCGGCGACGATAAATTAGACGGCGGGCTCGGGGAGGAAGAGATTCGTACCATAAAGGCCTACTATACCGAGGGTGGGCTGGTGAACTATGAAAATCTTTGCCGGTGGCTGGCGGATCACTTCGGTTTGATGAAAGTCTCGTGGCGGCCGCCGGAGCCGCTTCCTTGGCAGGGGATATATCACCCCGACGCAGAGGAAATCTATACTTCCCCGGCCGCTTACGCGGCGCGGTTTTTAGCGGCGGGCAGACCGACGGTGGGGGTTCCCTTCTATCGAGAAGACTGGCTGTGGGGAAAACTTGATTATATTGACGCTATGATTCGGGGCATGGAGAACGCGGACTGCAACGTCATCGCGATCTTTACCAGCGCCCGCGCCGACGGACAAAGCGGGGCAAAGTCGCTGGCACAGTCCATGGAAGCGCTATTCTTTGACGAAGGCCGCCGCCTCATCGACGTGCTGGTCAATTCCTTCGTGTTTTCTCTGACCTCGACCGGTGCTTTGACCCTGCGCGATCTCCTGCGGTTAGATGTTCCTGTTTTGCAGGTCTACAATCTTTACATGGATAAAGCGTGGTGGGAAAAGAGCACGGTGGGGCTTACGAATAACGAGGTGGGCTATGCTGTAGCCATGCCGGAATTTGACGGGATCCTCCATTCCGTGCCCACCTCGACAAACGAAGCGGCCGAGGATGGGACGCACTATCGCCGGCCGTTGCCCGAGCGGATCGATATGCTGGTGCGCAAGGCGAAGAAATGGGCGGCGCTGCGCGGCAAAGAGAACCGGGATAAAAAGGTGGCGATCGTCTTTCACAATTACCCGCCGACGAATTCCAATATCGGCAGCGCCGCTTCCTTAGATGCCATCGAGAGCGTCCGGCTCCTCTTGGAAGAAATGAAAAAGGCGGGCTATCGGGTGGATCGCCTGCCCAAGGACAGCCAAAGTTTCATGGAGGATATGACGTCCCATGCGACGAACGACCGCCGCTTCATTTCTGAAGTGCTGCTGCAAGACGCGGATGGGAAACTCCATGAAACCGACTATGCCAAGTTTTTCGCTTCTCTGCCGCTTCGGGTACAAGAACAGCTGACGCGTGACTGGGGCGAAGCGCCGGGGGAGGTCTTTCGCTATCGGGACGCCCTCATCGTGCCGGGGATGATGAATGGCAACGTCTTTATCACCGTACAGCCGCCTCGCGGCTTTGGCGAAGATCCGGCGAAGATCTACCACTCCCCGGATTGTGCGCCGACGCATCATTACTGCGGATTTTATCATTGGCTGCGCGATGTATGGCAGGCGGATGTGATGATGCACGTCGGCACCCACGGCAATTTGGAATGGCTGCCGGGGAAGGGAAACGCCATGTCCAACGGCTGCTACCCGGATATTTGTACCGGGGATATGCCGAATGTCTATCCGTACTGGATTACCTGCGTAGGCGAAGGGATACAGGCGAAGCGGCGCAGCGCGGCCTGTCTGATCAGCTATCTGTCAGCGCCCATGAGTACCGCCGGATCATACGAGGAACTGGCGGAGTTGGAACAGCTTTTGGAGGATTACTGTCACTTCCAAAGCGACGACAGTCAGGCGGGGTATTTAGAAAATTTACGCACTATGATTCGGCAGAAGGCGGCGGCGTGCCATTTGGAAGAGGACGTGCCGGAGAGTAATGCGGCGGATTTCGACGATTATGTGGGGAAGCTCCATGTTTTCATCACGGATATCAAGAATATGCAGATGACGGTCGGGCTTCATGTGTTGGGCGTTCCTCCGGCAGGGGAACAGCTCACCGAATACATGATGGCTTTGACGAAGGTGGATAACGGGAATGTTCCCTCGCTCTTAAAAACCTTGGCCGAGCTTCGCGGCTTTGACTATTACGAGCTTTTGGAGAACAGCGCCGCCATGCTCCCCGACGGCAGCATGACGTACGGGATGCTGCTGGATGAGATCCGAGGCGAGGCTTGGGAAGCGATTGCCTTTTTGCAAAAGTACGATTTCGACGCGGCGCGTGTCCCCGAAGTGCTGAAGCTTCCTTGGGCGACCATCATCACGGCAGAGCAGCGGGAGAAACTGATCGCCGTTCTCCGCTATGTATGCGAACACATCGCGCCCAGCCTTCTGCGTACGACAGAGGAGCGGGAAAATTCGCTGTGCGCCTTCGCTGGCCGCTACATTGAGCCGAGCGCTTCCGGCGCACCCACCAGCGGCGGTGCAGATCTTCTTCCCACGGGGCGAAATTTTTACAGCGTCGATCCGCGCACGCTCCCCACGAAGGCAGCTTGGGCGATCGGGAAGGGCATGGGGGACGACGTCATTCTTCGCTTCGTGCAGGAAGAGGGGCGGTATCCGGAAAGCGTGGGCATCATCCTCTGGGCGACGAGCAATCTTCGCAATCGTGGCCAGTGCGTCGCGGAATTTCTCTGGCTCATGGGGCTGCGGCCGGTGTGGCAGGCAGGGAGCCTTCGGGTCGTGGACTTAGAGATCATTCCGCTTTCGGAATTAAAACGGCCGCGGGTCGATGTCACGGGACGCATCAGCGGCCTTTTCCGCGACAGTATGCCCGGCGCCGTCACTTGGCTGGACGATGCCGTGCAGCGGGTGGCGGCTCTCGATGAGCCGTTGGAGATGAATTTCGTTCGTAAGCATGTATTGACCGAGGCGGGAGAATTAGAAGCGGCGGGATTAGATGAGAAAACCGCATGGCGGCAGGCGTCGTTTCGCATTTTTGGCGATCCTCCGGGGGCGCATGGCGCGGGCATTGGCAGTGCGCTGGAAGCGAAAAATTGGGAAACCATCGAGGATTTAGCTGCCGTCTATACGCGCTGGGGTGCACACGCTTACGGGGCGGGGGCGGAGGGGACGTACCTTCCCGAGCGGTTTCAGGCGCGGATAAAAGAGATCGACGTGACGGTGCAGAACGTGGATCATCGTGAATCGTCCATGCTGTCTGGGGACGACTACAATAATTACCGCGGCGGTTTGGTGGCGGCGGTGCGAGCCTACAAGGGCAGTATGCCCAAAAATTACGTCAGCGACAGTTCTGATCGTGCCAAGGTGCAGCTGCGAACCTTAAAGGAGGAGCTGAAGCGTTGGTATCGGGGGGAGGCGATCAATCCGAAATATATCGCGGGGATGATGAAGCATGGCTATGCCGGCGCCGGAGAGTTGGCGACTTACGCCGCAGTGAGTTTCCAGTGGGACGCGACCAGCGACGTCATGGAGGACTGGATGTATGAAACCTATGCCGAGAAGTACGCCCTCGATCCCAAAGTGCAGGATTGGATGCGAAAGGTAAATCCGTGGGCGCTCCACCGCATTGCCGATGTTCTTTTGGAAGCGGAGAAACGCGGGCTGTGGAACGCGAAGGAGGAGACGAAGAAAGCGCTGGAAAGGCTATTTTTGGATATTGAGGGAGATCTGGAAGCGGCTGCTGATCGCTGAAATTATGCTATCATTCTAACTCTTAGCCAACATGCTGGACTGCCCTCGTCTTGATGTACCGTCGCTTTCCCGCGCTGTCGCCTTGCCGATGCAGTATTATTACGTTATAATGTGAATAATTGATAAATATAAAACATAATTTAGCATTGTATTATTTTTTGTTTGTTATCAATATTCTCCCATACGATTGATCAAGCAGTATATCCTAGGCAGGCGACAAGGAAGCGCCATACGAAGGAGGGAAACGAATCAGAATGAAGAAAGAAATGATGGTTTTAACAATGGCTGTGCTGCTGTCTTTAGGTCAAGGGGGCTATGCGGCGGAAGTGGAGACGGAGCCGCTGATGAATTTTACCTTGGATGAGATTGTCGTCACGGCCACACGGACGGAACATAAGGCGAAAGAGGTGCCCGCCGCTACGCAGGTTATCACCGAGGAAGAGATCAAGCGATCGGGAAGCAATAGCCTGCGGGATCTCTTTTCCTTGGAAACGAATTTCTTTCAGAAGCGCAAGGTTCGCGGCGGCGGGCATGAAGTCATGATCCGGGGCATGGATACGGATAAATCCTTGATTTTAGTGAACGGCCGCCGTCTGGCCAACGAGAGCAGCACATCTCTGGGCAACGCCAACGCTTTGGACCGCATCAATATTCATAACGTGCAGCGGGTGGAGGTTGTATACGGCCCTTCCAGCGCCCTGTACGGGTCGGAGGCCATGGGCGGCGTCATCAATATCATTACGAAAGCGCCGGAAAAGCCGACGATCACGGTGGGGGCGTCCCAGGCATCTACCGATGCGAATAACTGGTACCATTGCGATCTGGGGAAGGTCGGAAAGTTTGCGGGGACGGTGGATGTGCAATTTAATCGCCTCCGCCGTCTCATGGAGCCGGAAGATACGTCCTCGAACAATTACGGGACGGCCCAGACTTACAGTTTTTCTGCTGATTATCACTTCACGGATCATGATTTTCTGAACGTTTATGGAGATTATTACAGTCAACATTTGGGTTATGATACCGGCGCGGCGGTTTCAAAACATTATTCTACCAAGATGGGCATGAATACGATACAGGGCAATGCAGTGGTATCCGGGGAGGGCGGCCGCGATTATCGGCAGCAAAATTATGGGATCAGCTACCATCGGACAACGGGTAAGCATGATTGGCAGGTACGAACGTATTACAGCAAGATCGACTATCGGGATTGGTCAGAAAATACGGTATCCCATATCGTCCCTAACATGGATCCAGTTTCGCGCATGCGGTTCGCTGGTTATATGAAATCTGCCTACGGCAACGAGGATTTTAATATCAATGACAACCGCTTGTATGCGATTGAGGCGCGGGATACGGTACATTTCTCCGACCGTCATCGATTGACCTTTGGCGGGGAGTTCCTCAATCAGCGGACGTACGGTACGGATTTAGGGGACAAGGACGATATGTCCCACAGCATTTCCTGGCGGGGCATGAAAGCGAAGTCTGCGCGGGAGCATTCCATTCGTACTTACGCCGGCTATGTACAGGACGAGCTTACCTTTGGGCGTTGGTTTATCGTGCCTGCCCTGCGCTACGATCACCATGAACGCTTTGGCAGCCATGTGTCGCCGCGGTTAGGGGTGACTTATAATGTATCGGATAATCTGCGGATTAAGGCGAATTATGGAACGGGTTTCAAAGCACCAAACATGATGCAGCTTTACGAGATTCTGAAGCGTCAGATGGGCCGAACCGGCGGCGGACTGATCAACTGGGTAGAAGTGGATGGCAATCCGAATCTCAAACCTGAGGAGTCGAGGAGTTTTGATATTGGGGTGGAAGCAGAATTCGGCAAGGGCTTTGGCTCTTTGACCTATTTCGATACGCAGGTGGATAACCTCATCCGTTCAGAGTACATCGGGCCACATACGGTGGGCAGTATCACCTACAAACAATACATTTATACAAACGCTGAAAAAGCACACTTGCGTGGGTTGGAAAGCACGCTGGGCTATAATTTTACGGATCGTTGGCGCTTTAAGGTTTTGACCAACTGGCTGAGTGCGCGGGATACCTCTAAGAATCGGGATCTCACGCAGCGGGCGCGTTTGACGCAGATCTATCAGCTCAGCTATGACGATCATAAGGAGAATGGGTGGAACATCGCCCTTTGGAATCGATTGGATTATGGGTATGTGACAGACCAATATGAAAAGAAGACTTACAATTTGCTGAATCTTACGCTGACGAAGCGTTTTGGCGCGGATACCCGCATATTCGCCAGTGTGGAGAATATTTTTGATCGCCGGGATGACGACTGTGATTTAGATGGCCGGTATTGGATGATCGGCGTGGAGCATAACTTCTGATGAATACGGCGGAGAAGTGTAAAAGATGGGCTATGGGGATCGTCCTCGGCGTGGTGTCGCTCGCTTTGGCGGCCTGCGGGGGGATGCCTCAAACCGCCGCCGTTTCGGACGCGCCCTTCTACACGGTGCGGGACAGTTTGGGACGGGAAGTCGTTTTGGCAAAGAAGCCACAGCGCGTTGTCCTTTTGACGGCCTCCTTTGTCAACATGATGCACGCGGTGGGCGGTGATTTCGCCGCTTGGGCGAACAGCCCCGGCACCGAGGGGGCGGCCTATGCGCGGGGCAAAAAGACCGTTGGCTACGCCTATCAGGTGGACATGGAGGCGCTGCTGCGAGAGGAACCGGACTTGGTCATCGGCCTACTGGGGCTGCACAACCGGCTGCAGCAGCCATTAGCCGAGAATCACATTCCGTTTTTGTTGCTATCCCTCGCCAGCTTTGAGGATGTAAAGCGGGCGGTTGCGATTTTAGCTGATGTGAGCGGCCGACATGCGGAGGGGCAGGCGTTGATCGCGGGGATGGAGCAGGATATGGAGGCGACGGCGGCCGCGGTTCCCCACGAGGCGTATAGCTTTGCCGTCATTCACGGAACGGCTCAGTCCGTGACCATTGAGGGGAACGGATCGATCGCCTGCGATACGGCGGCGCGGCTTGGTCTGAAAAATGCTTTCGGCGACCTGTCATCTCCTACGGGCGGTTTCCTTTTGCCCTTCAGTATGGAGCAGTTAGTAGAGAAAAATCCTGATATTCTCTTTTTGACGACGATGGTCATGCCAGGGAAGGAGCAGGAGGCGTTTAAGGACAATCTCATGGCGCATCCTTCCTGGGCGTCGCTGAAGGCCGTCCAGGAGGGGCGCGTTTATTTTCTGCCGCAGAAGTATTTTCTCATGAGCCCGGGGGTGGAGTATCCCCAGGCGCTGCGGTTTATGGCCGAGCAGCTCTACCCGGATCGGGTGATAAAGAAGGAGACGTAAGAGGGAAGCGGCAGAAAAAATAGGGTTGGATTCGGAGCCCGCCATGACGTTCTTTGCCAACGCGGGGAAATAGCTAAGCCCTGACAATAAGCTCTTGAGGATATTCTCCGTGCGGGGGCTATCGATTCAAAGCTGATCGAGGGGATGCGCTCTTTGCCTAAAGATGATCCCCGTGGGGCGACTTCCACCAGCGAAAAACGCTGGGCGGCCGCTGCAACCCATCCCGACATCGTCGATTTAGCGG
>CAJPQU010000071.1 GCA_905372875.1 uncultured Schwartzia sp.
GCCCAATGTCCGCCGTCTGATCCAAGCCGCTAAAAACATTCTTTTGTCCCTCATGGTCTCACTCCCGTTTACACCACGCAGCGGTTCTTTCCGGCGCGCTTCGCCGTGTAGAGCTTTTCATCCGCCGCCGCGATGAGCTGGCAAATACGCGCGCTTTGATCCGCTAAAGTTACCCGTCCTGCGGCTATCCCGCAGCTCATGGAGAGAAACGGCTGTGCCGCTCCGTCTCCGGAGGAAATCTTCATATTCCAAAGCTTTCGCATTCCCTGCTCCACCGCATCTTTCACTTCTGACAGCTCCGCCGCAAAGAAAAGGAGCAGCAGCTCTTCGCCGCCGTAGCGTACCACAATGGCATCGCGCCCTTGCACCATCTCCCGCAGCAGACGGGCCACGCGCCTGAGACAGGCATCCCCCGCTTCATGCCCGTAAGTATCATTATACAACTTAAAATTATCAATATCAAAAAGCGCCGCACAGACTTCGCCGGTGCGAAGATTTTGCCGCACATACGTCTCCATCCCGCGCCGGTTCAAAAGCCCTGTCAAAGGATCCGTCTCCCCGATGGCCCGCAGTGAAGTACGCTGCCGTATCCGCAGGAGATAAGCGATATGGCGCTGCATGGCCGCTCCCATAGCCACGACTGTCATAAAGATCATGTAGAGGTCGGGATGAATAAAATCATCATTCCACAGAGGAAGACCCCAATGGTGCTGGAAAAAAGCGACGCAGATATCACAAATGGCAATATAGGCCGCCGTTTCCCGCAGAGGCAAATTCAGCATCGTCCCCAGCCCCATAATAGTAAGCGAGTACACATAAAGGCCGCCCGAGACCCGCACCTCCCAATAAGCCAGGAACAGGGCGCTGACGAGAAGCATGCTGACGATCGTCCGGCTGGCGATCCGCATGAAACGTACATCCCTTTTCTTTTTTCGCAGGACAAAGGACGCGCCCGCTGCGCCGCCAAGAAGTGCCGCGACCAGTGTCCAGGATGCCGGGAGACGGGCCAGCCCGAAATTTCCCATCAGCGCGTAACCAGCCATATCCAAAAGCAGGCCGACGCCGAAGACCAGACCGACGAACAGCAGATTGCGCAAACCTTCCCGGACAAAAATTCTCTCATACTCCCCCTGGCTGTAAGCTGTCAGCCGCCGATACCCAGAAATTATCCACCGCCAAAAGTACATGGCGTCCCCTTCTTCCGTCCTAAATTATTTATCTTCTCTATCGTCGGCAGATCGGTTTCCCTTCCGATAATATTCTTATTTTATAATGATACTCGGCAATAGTCAACTATTTTCCCCGGCATTTGATTCTTAAGCCAATACTCCCATTTAAATTACAATACAAAAAATCTGTCGAAACTGATCGGTTAAGTTTCGACAGATTTTTTCGGCGCAACACTACTTTTTCTCAGCGCAGCCTGCGGCAGCTCAAGTGCGCTGGCGATCCTTCAAGGCCCGTTCCATCTCTCGCTTCGCTGCTTTGTCCGCCATGTCCCGCCGCTTGTCATAAGTATGCTTGCCGCTGGCCAGCGCCAGCTCCACTTTGGCCCGCCCCCGTTTGAAGTAAACCTTCAGCGGGACTAAAGTGTACCCCTTTTCCCGGGTCTGCCCGAAAAGCTTCATGATCTCATTTTTATGAAGCAGCAAGCGCTTGGGGCGCAAGGGATCGCGATTAAAAATATTTCCCTGCTCGTAAGGGCTGATGTGCATATTCTCCAAGTACATCTCACCCTTCTTGATCACCGCGTAGCTGTCTTTCAGATTGGCTTTTCCGGCCCGGAGCGATTTGACTTCGGTGCCGAAAAGTTCCATCCCCGCCTCATACGTCTCGTGAATAAAATAATCGTGACGGGCTTTGCGGTTTTCGCAAACGATTTTTACCGCTGTATTTTTCTGTCCCATGCGTTCACCTCGCTTCATGTTTCACGTGAAACAATTTTAAAAGAGAAGGAAACGACCGCGAATGAACCCATGCGCTACAGGCTCGCGACGCTTACCGGCGCTTCTCCGGCGGATCGGGCCAGACGGCCCGATTGGGAAGCCCGTCGTCAAACGATGGACGCTTCTTCCGCCCGTCCGTCGATCCGCCTCGAAGTTTTTTCGTCTCCGAAGCCGCCTTCCCTTTGCTTCCCACGGCACGTCCCGTCTTTGCCGCTTTTGCCCCGGCGCTGTCGCCGGGTTTTGCCGCTTGTCCCTTCCGATCCGCTTTTTTGCCGCGAGATGACGGCGCAAGGGAATGATTTTTCTTCTCCTTGTCCGATATCTCTCGCGGCACCGATGTTTTTTTGCGCCGCGACGAGCCGTCCTTATTCTGCTTCCCCGACGGCGCCCGGTTGCCGGCCTTGGCGCCGTCTTTTTCCGACGATGCCGGGCCCCGTTCGGCGGATGATTTTGCCGGTACTTTTTTCTCCTGCCGTTTCCCAGTTTCTTTTTTCCCGGCAGCCGCGTCTGAGGAGCGTGCTCCTCGTCCTCTGCCCTTGGCCGCCCCCTTCTTCGCCTGTTCTCCCTCGCCCGGCACGTAAACGCCGTTATCTTTCAGGATGAAGTCGATATTACGCTCCTCTACGCTGGCCCGCACCAAGACGACCTCCACCTCATCGCCCAGCCGGTACACCTGCCGCGTCCGCTGCCCGATGAGGGCGTACTGCTCCTCCACGTAATCGTAATAATCGTTCACCATGCGGGAAACGTGCGCCAATCCTTCCACGCCGTTATCAAGCTCCACGAAGATGCCGAAGGCCGTGACGCCGCTGATGACGCCATGGAAAGTGTCTCCTACGAACTGCGTCATGTACTCGATCTCTTTCATCTCCGTAGTCTCGCGCTCTGCCTCCACCGCCACCCGCTCCCTTTGGGACGTATGCTCGGCGATCTCCGGCAGAAGGCCCCGGAGCTTATCCTGCCGCTTCGCGGAAATTGACCCCGTGGCGAAAGTTTCCCGCAGCAGCCGATGAACGATGAGATCCGGATAGCGGCGGATGGGAGACGTAAAATGGGTGTAGTACCGCGCCGCCAGCCCGAAATGGCCGAGGCTCTGATCGGCATACCGCGCCTGCTGCATGGAGCGCAGGGAAACCGCGCTCACAATGCGTTCTTCCGGCCGCCCGGCAACCCGCTCCAAAACCTGCTGCACATCCATGGGTCGGATCTCTCCCTCCTCGTTAGGATGAATGTGAAGCCCGAAAGCGCCCAAAAGGCTGTTCAGCCGTTCGATCTTTTCCGGGTTTGGCTGCTCATGGACGCGGTAAATAAAGGGTAGCTCCTTTTTTTCCATGTGCCGGGCCACCGTCTCATTGGCTAAGAGCATGCACTCCTCCACGATGGACTCCGACAGGGAACCGGTCCGCTTGATGAGTTCAATGGGATGCCCTGCCTCGTCTAACTTCACCTTCACCTCGGGCAGATCGAAATCAATGGAGCCCCGGCGGCGGCGCACTGATTTGCGCGCTTCCCGAAGCGCCGCGAGCGTCGCCAGCATCGGCAAAAGATCGCGCTGGGCCGCCACGGCCTCCGGCGCTTGCTCCACCAGCACCTGATTGACGACGTTATAAGTCAGCCGCCGATGAACACGGATCACCGCCGGAACGATCTCATAGGAACGCACCTGCCCTTCCGGCCCCAAGATCATCTCGCAGGCCATGGCCAAACGGTCTTCTCCCTGATTGAGGCTGCATATCCCATTGGACAGTTCGAAGGGCAGCATGGGAATCACACGATCCACTAAATAAACGCTGGTCCCCCGGGCATAGGCTTCCCGATCCAGCGGTTCCCCTTCCCGCACATACCAGCTTACATCGGCGATGTAAACCCCTAAAAACCAGCCGCCGTCCTCGCGCCGCTCCGCGTAAACCGCGTCATCAAAATCTTTGGAATCGTCTCCGTCTATCGTCACCGCAGTAAAATTCCGGCGGTCCCGCCGCCCTTCATACTCCTGCGGCATCACCGTCTGGGGCACCTGGTAGGCGGCCGCCTGCACCTCGTCGGGAAATTCCTGCGCCAGATCGTACTGACGCATCACCGACAACACGTCTACCCCAGGCGCGCCCACCTTTCCTAGGATTTCCACGATCTCGCCCTCGGCGCTGTGCCGTCCCTCCGGCCACTTGGTGATCTTCGCCACCACTTTCATACCCGTTTTCGCCCCGTGAAAGGCTTTTTTCGGAATAAAGACGTCTTGGCCGATCTTTTGATCGTCTGGGGTTACGAAGGCAAAGGACTGGGTCGCCGCAAAGGTTCCCACAATTTTTGTGTTCGCCCGCTCCACGATGCGGATGATCTCCCCTTCCCGGGAACGCCCCGGAATCGGCGACGGCGAGAGACGTGCCACCACACGATCCCCGTGCATGGCGCTGGCCAAAAGTGCCCCCGGCACGAACACATCCGTGTCTGCCGGCGTGAGCTTTACGTCGGGAATTATGAAACCGTAGCCTTTTCCCGACATGCTCAGTTTGCCCACCACTAAGTTCATGTGTTCCGGCAGGCCATACAGTCCGCTGCGATTTTTGATCACCGCCGCGCTCTTTTCCAGCTCCGCGAGAGCCAGATCAAAGGATTTTCGCGCGGCCCCCGTCCGCTTCATCCCTTCAGCCAGTGCGTCCGCGGAAAGGGGGCGGAACGCGCCCTCCCGCATGTAAGTCAGGATTTCTTCTTTCATATCCATTTTTGCCATAAAAATTCTGTCTCCCTCTCCCCCCATCGGGGAAAAATCTCATCTGTCACAATGCCTGTTTTTTATCGTCGTCCCGTTCTACCGGGCACATCGGCAGCCTCACGGCTTTCGCTCTTCCCGCAGGAACGCGGCCGTAGCCGCAAACACCGTCTCCCGCTCCGAATCGATGGTGAGCCGATGCCCCGACCGCTTCAGCCAAACGAGCCGCTTATCCGCCGACCGCACATGATGGAAAATATACGGCGCGCTCTCCGGCTCCACCGTATGATCCCGCGCACTCTGCACCACTAAAAGCGGCTGCCGCACCTTGGGCAGCGCCTCCCGAACTGTTTGCACCACCGCCAAGAGCTCATGCACCGCCAAGAGCGGCATCACCCGATAAGCCACGCGGCAATCTGCGGGAATCCCCGGCAAACTCTTAGACAGCTTGGGCAAGAAACGGCCTCGCGCTTCGACGCGCGGCGGCAGCTTATGAAGATCCCGGCCTTCATGAACATAAATCGGCGCGGAGAGCGACACCGTCCGCGAGACCTCTCGCACCGTCCCCAGCCACAGGGCCAAGAGCGCCCCCATGGACTGGCCGGCGGCAAAAATCGACCGGCAGGAGCCGCGCAAGAGTTCATAACCGTCCACGGCGCTGTCAAACCAGTCCGCCGCCGTCACCCGTTCCAAATCCTGCGGCGATGTACCATGACCCGCCAACCGAATCGCCAACACCGTGTAGCCGCATGCCTGAAGGTATGCCCCGTAGAGCTTCATCTCCGACGGCGACCCGGTAAAGCCGTGGAGGAGCAGAACGCCCTCTGGCCCTCCGGGCAAAAAGAAAGGCTCCGCCCCCGCCATCAGCATGGCCTTTCCTCCTCTCGCCAAAACCGCAACAAAAAAACGCTCCCAGCCGTCGGAGGTTGGGAACGCTTGCCCGTCTCACATCGTCATCTTCGCGATGACCAGCGTAATCGCCGCGAAAAACACCGCAAACACTATCGTGACCCGCGCCAAAAGCGCGTCCATGCCTCTCGCTTTACCGCTGAAAACCGTATTGCCCCCGCCGTCCAAACCGCCCATACCGGCGGACTTCGCTTCCTGTCCTAAGATCGCCGCAATGAGAATGATCGCGATCACCGCGTCGAGTACCATTAAAACCGTAAGCAACGTCCGAGCCTCCTCCGTACCTGTAACCTGTTTCGTTATTGTACCATATCCCCAACCCATTGGCAATAGTGCAATTTCCGTATCTGCGACACTGAAAAAAACATTATCTAAAGCAGTCGTCCCTGCAAAATAGGCAGTCTCGGCAAGGAAATCATCTCTCCATATCGTCATCCCATTATCAGTATAACTTTCTCGTACACGATTCCCGGAGCTCAGCCTGTCATTTCACTGTATACACGCGGATGGAGCTGGTGTTGCCGGGGACGCACTTGATCCCCGAGGTGATGATGGTGACATCCCCGGACTTTAAGACGCCGAGTTTTTCCGCGGCCGCCGTAGCCATGCGCCGCATTTCTCCGGCATCTTTCCAAAGCCGTTCCGCCGGCGCGGGCAAAACGCCCCAGCGCAGATTCAAATGCCGAGCTACGCGCTCGTGAGGCGTAAAAGCGAAAATGGCCGCTTTCGGCCGGTACTTCGACACCATCTGCGTAGTGTAGCCCGATTCCGTGGGCGTCACAATGGCGGCGGCATCCAATTCATAAGCCAGCTGCACCGTAGCGTGGGCGATGGCTTCCGTCGTTGTATGATGTTCCAAGCCCTTACCTACGAAAAGCTTCTTATAATGAAGAGAACTTTCGATGCGCCGAGCGATGCGATCCATGGTCTGCACCGCTTCCACCGGGTAATCGCCGCTGGCTGTCTCCCCGGAAAGCATGATGGCGTCCGTCCCGTCGAAGATGGCGTTCGCCACGTCGGAGGCTTCCGCCCGCGTGGGGCGGGGATTGGACGTCATGGACTCCAGCATTTGCGTCGCCACGATCACCGGCTTCCCCGCAGCGTTGCACTTATCGATGATCTCCTTTTGGACCAGCGGTACCTCTTCGGCGGGAATCTCCACCCCTAAATCGCCCCGGGCCACCATGATCCCGTCTGCCGCTGCCAGGATGGCGTCGAAATTTTTCACTCCTTCGAGGTTCTCAATCTTCGGCAGAATTTCCATGTGCCCGCCGTGGGCCTTGATGAGGGCGCGAAGCGCTTCCACATCCTCCGCCCGCTGAATGAAAGAGGCGGCCACGAAATCCATATCCTGCTCGATACCGAAAATAATATCCTTTTCGTCCTGCGGGGAAATGGGGGGAAGCCCCAGCGCCACCCCCGGCGCGGCCACGCGCTTCTTGGTACTCATGGGGCCGCTGTTTAAGATCGTGGTCACAATGTCCTGCCCCTCGATCCGCTCCACGCGAAGCTCCACCAAGCCGTCAGAAAGAAGCAGCGTATCCCCGGGCTTTACCTCCTGCCACAAGTTCTTATGGTTCACCGACACATGGGTCTCGTCGCCAGGGGTATCCGCATAGGTCAAGGTAAAGGTATGCCCTTTTTCCAACTCCACCTTCCCCGCGGCGAATTCTCCCAAGCGCATCTCGGGTCCCTTCGTATCAAGGATGAAGGAAACGACCCGGCCCGCCTTTTCCGCCGCCGCCCGCACCTCTTGGATACGAGCCTGATGCTCTGGATGCGTTCCGTGGGAAAAATTGAATCGGGCACAGTTCATCCCATTTTCCAAGAGCGCCGCCAAAACCCCCGGCCGCTCCGTTGCTGGGCCCATGGTACAGACAATTTTCGTTTTCTTCAGCATACGCGTCCTCCTTCGTCAAAACAGTGTTATTTCTCCGCCGCTAAACTGCGGTAAAGGTCAAAAAGCGTACCCACCCGCCGGAAGGTACGCTTTTATTTTACACCTTGTCCAAAGAGATGAAAAGGGACCATCCTCAAATATGCCACGGTTCCTCAAAGACGCGATAGGAGCTTAGGAGTTGCTCCGCCAAGCGGCCTTCTTCCCGCGCCTTTTCGAGGGCAGCGCCGGTACACCAGCCGAAACTGACCATCGCCGATTCATAGCCGGGGAACCGCTTTTCTTTATAGGCCAAAACTTGGTCTAAATCGACTTCCTCCGGCTCACCGATGGGTTGATCGCTCTCCGCTTCCACGCCCAGCCAAGCGGGGAGATAGTACCGCGCGACGCTATCGCGGCTGTCTCCCTCCTCGATGACCGTCCACAACTCCTCCACCAAAAGTTCGCTGCCCAAAGAACCCAGTGAAAACCACGTTGTTTTCGTCTTCATCCAGTCACCGCCATCGTGCGTCAAAAGCGTAATCTCCGGCATGACATACCGATAGTGATCATCCCCCTCGTCAAAGAGGACTTCCGCCTGGCCAAAGGACTCCGCCGTTAAAAGATCGGGAAGATACGAGTGCCCGGCCATGAAGCGTCCAGAGCCAAACCGGCCCGCCTCGTCCAATAATTCCTGGAAGAAAATCTCCGGCCCTTCATTGCCCCGCTGCGGCTTCATCCCCAAAATCTCTAACTGGCCGTCGCGATCCAGGTCCGTCACCGTGAAGAAAGTGTCTTCCCGCAGCTTCCCCGAAGGATCACGCAGCCAGTCCCAGAGCTTGCCCCGATCCCCTCCCACGGCAGTCCGCGCCAAGACGGCCGTCTGCACTTCCGGCGTCAAGGACGCCGCCGCCACGGGTGAGGCAAAGGCCGCCAGCGCTGCGCAGCCTGTCAAAAAACGTGCCAAAAACCGTTTCATTTTGTCCTCTTCCTTTAGACAACGCGAAAGATCCAGCCTTCAGGGGCTTCCAACCGCCCCATCTGGATGCCGGTGAGCGTATCGTAGAGTTTTTGCATGACGGGACCCATTTTCTCCATGCCGCTGGGGAAGAGAATCTCCCTGCCATGATCGTTGATTTTCCCCACGGGAGAAATCACTGCCGCTGTTCCGCAGAGCCCGCATTCCGTAAAGTTCGGTACCTCAGAAAGCAGCACTTCGCGCTCCACCACTTTAAGGCCCAAATAATGCTCCGCCACATAGACCAAAGAACGACGGGTAATAGAGGGCAGGATGCTGTCGGACTTCGGCACCACCAAATTGCCGTCAGCATCCACGAAAAGGATGTTCGCGCCGCCCGTCTCCTCCACCTTCGTCCGGGTCGCCGGATCGAGGAAAATGTTCTCCGCGAATCCTTCCTTGTGGGCGGTGACGATGGCGTGGAGGCTCATGGCGTAATTCAGCCCGGCCTTAATATGCCCGGTTCCCCGCGGTGCAGCCCGGTCAAAATCACTGACCTTGACGGCGATGGGTTTTGCCCCGCCCTTAAAATACGGCCCTACCGGCGTCACAAAGATGCGGAACTGATACTCTTCCGCCGGTGCCACCCCGATCACGGGGCTGGAGGCGAACATGTAAGGCCGAATGTAGAGAGTTGCCCCCGAACCGTAGGGCGGCACCCAGTCGGCATTGGCCGCCACCACTTCTTTCACCGCCGCCACGAAGCGATCTTCGGGAAAAGGCGGCATTTCGAGCCGCAGCGCCGAATCATGCATCCGGGCCGCATTGAGATCCGGCCGGAAGCAGACGATGTGACCATCCTGGGTGGTGTAGGCTTTCAGCCCCTCGAAAACCGATTGGGAATACTGTAAGACCCCCGCGTCCTCGCTGAGGACGATCTTGTCGTCCGCGGTCAGACCTCCTGCGTCCCACGCGCCGTCTTTGTAATTGGCAACGTAGCGCTGATCCGTCACCTGATACGTAAACCCCATATTCGCCCAATCCAAAGCTTTCTTTCCCATACTGACCCCTCCTGTTATATTGCCATATCCTTCCGCTTGCTTCGACCGCGAAACTTAACTGCTCACCCCAAAAACGGACCAAGGATCCGATCATAAAAGCTGATGACGTAAGCCATGGGGCTGAACCCCAATCCCATGGAGCTGTCGGCAATCATGTCGATGCGCCCCGTTTCCTTGCCGTCATAGCAAAGCACCAATTCTCCCACCTTATCCCCGCGCCGGACGGGGGCGTTGATGAAGCGCGGCATATCCAGCCGCACCGAGCAGCGGCGCTCCACTTCACCGTCTACGAGGATTTGCCGCACATCGCTCTTGGGATGTGCCGTCACCTTATAGGTGGTGCCGTTATGCACCCAAACGGTGCCCTTAATCTTTTCCCGGGGCGGCCCTTTGACGATCCTTACCCGGGGAAATCCATAGTCCAACAGGGCTGCCGTATCGGAAAAACGCGTATCCCCGTCCGAGGCATTCATAACGATGCTGATGAGGGTGACGCCGCCGCGCTCCGCCGCCCCCGCAA
>CAJPQU010000072.1 GCA_905372875.1 uncultured Schwartzia sp.
TGAAAGATATCCTTCACGCCCATCAGGGGGAGGGGCTGCAGATCTCCATCGGGCAGGAAAATTCTTACCGGGGATTACAGGATTGCAGCGTCATCACGGCTACTTACCATTTGGACGGAGCGCTTTTAGGAACTATTGCCGTCTTGGGACCGACGCGCATGGAGTACGGGAAAACGATGACCCTTTTGGGGTACATGAACAGCCATCTCTCTGACGTAGTCAGGATGTTTCACTGGTGAGGGCAGACTTATCGAGGGCAAGAGGTGAGCGATATGCCATTTATGAAAGAGAAAATGAAGAAAAAGGATGAGGCAGATTTGGAAGACATGCAGGAACAGATCAACGAGGCCGATCTTTCGGGACCGGTTGCCATGGAAGCGGCGAAAAGCGCGGAGGAAGGGGTAGAGGAGGCTTCGCCCGCTGAGGTCGAGGCACCGGCGATGGAGGCACTGAGTGCGGAAAACGAGAAGCTCACAGCGGAGCTGGCTGAGCGGGATGATCGCTACCTGCGCTTACAGGCGGACTTTGAAAATTTCCGGCGGCGCACCCGGCAGGAAAAGGAAGAACTGGCCGCTGTAGTCACCCAGTCACTCTTAAAGGACATGCTGCCGCTTTTAGATAATTTTGAGCGGGCGCTGGCGGCGGATAAGGGGGCCGAGACTTTCCATCAGGGGGTGGAAATGATCTATAAGCAGATGGTGGAGGCGCTGAAAAAGAACGGTCTTGAGTACATTGAGACGGCGGGGAAGAAATTTGATCCAAATTTTCATGAAGCCGTTATGCGGGTACAGAATCCGAAAATGGAGGACGATGATATCGCCCTTGAAATGCAGAAAGGCTATATGGCGAAAGGGCGCGTGATCCGCCCCAGCATGGTTCAGGTGGTGGCGAATTAGCCGCGGGCCTGTTGAGAGATGATTTTAAGGCATTTATGCCGGAAATTTCCCGGCGTTTATATAAATTTGACAAAGAATCTGTAACGATTTGATATGTACAGGGAGGAAATAGACATGGCAAAAGTAATTGGCATTGATTTAGGGACGACGAATTCCGTCGTATCGGTGATGGAGGGCGGTGAGCCCGTTGTCATCACGAACCCGGAGGGCAGCCGCCTGACGCCTTCGGTGGTAGGTTTTACGAAGGACGGGCAGCGCCTTATCGGGCAGCTTGCCAAGCGGCAGGCAGTCTCAAATCCTGATCGCACCATTCGCTCCATTAAGCGGCACATGGGCGAGACGGATTACAAGGTGGAGATTGACGGCAAGAGTTACACGCCGCCGGAAATTTCGGCGATGATTCTGCAAAAATTGAAGGCAGACGCGGAAACGTACCTCGGCGAGCCGGTAACCCAGGCGGTTATCACCGTCCCGGCGTACTTTAACGACAGCCAGCGGCAGGCGACGAAGGATGCGGGGAAAATCGCGGGCCTCGACGTTCTGCGCATCATCAACGAACCGACAGCGGCGGCGCTGGCTTACGGCCTGGATAAGGATAAGGATGAGACGATTTTAGTCTTTGACTTGGGCGGCGGCACCTTCGACGTCTCCATCTTGGAGTTGGGAGACGGCGTCTTTGAAGTCAAGGCGACGAACGGCAACACGCACTTGGGCGGTGATGATTTCGACGCCCGTATCGTGGACTGGATGGTGGCGGAGTTCAAGAAGGACAACGGCATCGATCTTTCTGCGGACAAGATGAGCGAACAGCGCCTCGTGGAGGCGGCGGAGAAGGCGAAGATCGAGCTTTCCAGCATGATGTCCACGAACATCAATCTGCCCTTTATCACTGCCGGCCCCAGCGGTCCGCTCCACTTGGATCTGACGCTGACGCGGGCGAAATTTGACGAGCTGACCCATGATCTGGTAGAGGCGACGATGGAACCGACCCGTAAGGCTATGGCCGATGCGGAGCTGTCGCCGTCGGATATCGATAAGGTCATCTTGGTGGGCGGATCGTCGCGTATTCCGGCGGTGCAGGAAGCCATTAAGAAATATCTCAATAAGGAGCCGAACCACGGTGTTAACCCCGATGAGTGCGTGTCGGTGGGCGCGGCCATTCAGGGCGGTGTCCTGGTGGGCGATGTCAAGGATGTGCTGCTCCTCGACGTTACGCCGCTTTCCCTGGGGATTGAGACGCTGGGCGGCGTCTGCACGAAGATCATCGAGCGCAACACTACCATCCCCACGTCGAAGAGCCAAGTGTTCTCCACGGCGTCGGACAACCAGCCCTCAGT
This sequence comes from uncultured Schwartzia sp., assembly GCA_905372875.1. Classification (GTDB taxonomy): domain Bacteria; phylum Bacillota; class Negativicutes; order Selenomonadales; family Selenomonadaceae; genus CAJPQU01. The sequence continues at coordinate 2,234 of CAJPQU010000072.1, forward strand.
GGACATTCACGTTCTTCAGGGCGAGCGGGAGATGGCCGCGGGGAATAAGACGCTGGGGAGGTTTGAGCTTTCCGATATTCCGCCCGCACCTCGGGGCGTGCCGAAGATTGAGGTCAAATTCGACATTGATGCCAACGGTATCGTCCACGTTTCGGCGAAGGATTTGGGCACGGGTAAGGAACAGAAGATCACCATTCAGTCCGACAGCGGCATGAGCAAGGAAGACATTGACCGTATGGTCAAGGAAGCCGAAGCCCACGCGGCGGAGGACAAGAAGCAGAAAGAGACCGTCGAGATCAGAAATAACGCTGACAACCTTGTCTATCAGGCGGAGAAAACCGTTAAGGATTTAGGGGATAAGGCGGACCAAGGACAGGTCGAAAAGGTGAAGGCTGCTGTGGAGAAGGTGAAGGAAGCTCTGAAGGGCAGCGACAGCGAGGCCATCAAAAAGGCCACGGAAGAGCTGCAAAAACCTCTCTACGAGATGAGCGCCGCGGCGTATCAGGAAGCCCAGCAGGCTGCTGGCGCCGGCGCACAGACCGGGCCGGAACCCGGCGCTTCAGAGGAACCGAAAAAAGAGGAAGAAAATGTCGTCGACGCCGAGTATACCGAGGTCAAAGACGATAAGAAATAAGGAGTCGAAATCAGCGGGAGTGAGGGTGAAAGCTCACTCCTGCCTGATTTATGGGGTGATCTGAGTGAGCGAGAAACGCGATTACTACGAAGTCTTAGGCGTCGCCAAAGGGGCGTCGGAGGCAGATATAAAGAAGGCTTTTAAGAAGCTGGCCCGCAAGTACCACCCGGATCTCAACCGGGATAATCCGAAGGCAGCCGAGGAGAAGTTCAAAGAGGTCAATGAAGCCTACGGGGTTCTTTCCGATCCCGAGAAACGCCAACAGTATGATCAGTTTGGGCATGCGGCCTTTGATGGGGCGAGCGGCGGTCCTGGCGGCGGTGGTTTTGGCGGTTTCGGCGGATTTGGCGGATTTGGCGGCGGCAGCGGTGGCTTTGATGATATCTTTGACGGAGGCGGTGCCCGCCAACGGAGAAATGGCCCGGAGCGGGGTGCCGATCTCCGCTATGATTTGGAGATTTCCTTTGAAGAAGCGGCCTTCGGGAAAGAGGCGGAGCTTACCGTACCGCGCACCGAAGCCTGCGAAGTCTGCCACGGGACGGGAGCGGCTCCGGGAACAGAGCCGGAAACCTGTCCCGAGTGTAAGGGCAGCGGCCAAGTGCAGCACGTGCAGAATACGCCTTTCGGACGCATGGTGAATACGCGTACCTGCGGTCGCTGCGGCGGTACCGGTAAGATCGTCAAGACGCCGTGCCGTGAGTGTAACGGTTCGGGAGAGAAAAAAGTGCGCCGGAAAATCCGGGTCAAGATCCCTGCCGGCGTAGACGAAGGGTCGCGCATCCGCGTCAGCGGAGGCGGTGAATCGGGACGTCGGGGCGGCTCATCGGGAGATCTCTATGTCTATATCTTTGTTCGGCCCCATAAACTTTTCCGGCGCGACGGGACCGATGTCCTCTGCGAGGTGCCAATCTCCTTTGTGCAGGCGGCACTGGGAGACACGGTAGAGGTGCCGACGCTGGACGGCAAGGTGGATATGAAAGTGCCCGCCGGCGTGCAGTCCGGTACGGTGCTGCGCCTTAAGGGCCGCGGCATTCCCTATCTGCGGGGCAGCGGCCGGGGAGATCAGCATGTGCGGATGAAAGTGCTTACGCCGCAAAAACTATCCGCTCGGCAGAAGGAGCTTCTGAAAGAGTTCGGCGAACTTTCCGGGGAGAACGTCAATCCGGAGCAGAAGAGCTTCATGGATACGGTGCGCAAGCTGTTCAAAAAATAAGGCAACGAAACGAAAATCCGGCTTGTTCCTGGGGGAACAGGCCGGATTTTTTATGGGGGCGCGATTGCGGCGCGAAAGGATGATGCCGTCGGCGTGACAGCGCTCATCTCGATAGCGGCACAGGAAAAGAGGATGGTTACATGCGGGCGGGTACAGTTTGATTTTTGCGGGGAATTAGGTACAATAGAAAGGCCGGGGGTAACGAAGCCGCGGTAAAGGAGGAGACACATGGAGTGGGCGGAGATAAGCGTCCAGACGTCTCATGAGGCCATGGATTTGGTGGCGTCGATTTTAGAAGACTTGGGGGCGGCGGGGATTGCCATGGAGGATCCGGCGCTGGTGAACGAATATATTCATTCGGGGCTTTGGGATTATACGGATATTCCCGAACAAAAGGAAACCGCTGTGGTCACAGTGAAAGCGTATTTTCCCACGGATGATCGCTTGGCCGGAGTGCACCGGGCGCTGGCAGAGGATCTGGCGGCCTTGAAAACGCAGGGGGTGGATACGGCCCCGGCAACCATCGGCGAGACACGGCTCGCTGACGAAGATTGGGCGGAGAGCTGGAAACAATATTTTCACACGGAAAAAGTAGGGACGCGGATCGTCATTCAACCGTCTTGGGAGACGTATGAAGCTAAAGCGGGAGAAGTCATCATCCGCCTTGATCCGGGAGCGGCGTTCGGCACGGGGACGCATCCCACCACATCCCTTTGTTTACGTGCCATGGAGAAGATTTTGCGGCCGGGAATGACCGTCTTTGACGTGGGCACCGGCTCCGGGGTGCTGGCCATTGCCGCTGCTAAATTAGGCGCGGGGCAGGTGACGGCGGTGGATTACGATCCTACGGCTCTCCATGTGGCGCGGGAGAATATCGCCCGAAACGACCTGACGGCGGCCATCGCGGTGGGGGAGAGCGATATCCTGAAACGCGTCGACGGCCGGGCTGATCTCATCACCGCGAATATTATCGCTGACATTATCCTGCGGCTGTTTGACGAATTGGAGGAACATTTGACCGCCGGAGGAACACTCTTGGCCAGCGGGATCATTGCCCAGCGGGCAGCTGACGTGCGGCGAGGGGCTGAGTCTCACGGCTTTGCCGTGGTGGAGGAATGGGAGGAAAAGGGCTGGGTGGCCATGCTTATCCGGCGGGAGGGAGAAAGGTGAGGCGGCTCTTTCTTCCCGGCCCGATTTTGGACACCGTGTGCCTGACGGGATCGGACGCCCATCATGTGGGCTATACGCTGCGGGCAAAAGCCGGAGACATCCTTGTCGCCGTAGGCGCGGATCGACAGGTGGCGGAGATGGAAGTCGTATCCTTCACGAAGGATACCGTGACCCTGCGCCGCCGCGCATTTTTGACGGCGGATACGGAATCGCCGGTGGAGGTAGGGCTGGGGATTTGCCTCCTCAAGGGAGAGAAGATGGATTTCGTGGTGCAGAAGGCGGTGGAGCTTGGGGTGGCCTTTATCCAGCCGCTGCGAAGTGAAAATTGCGTGGTGCGCTACGATGAGAACAAAGGGGCGACGCGTCGAGAACGGTGGCAGCGGGTAGCGGAGGAAGCCGCCAAACAGTGTGGCCGGACGATGGTTCCCACCGTGGAGCCGATTCGGGCACTTAAGGAGTGGCTGATGAATTTTCCCCTCGAGGCGAGTCTGTTCCTTCTCTACGAGCGGGAGGAACGGGCTTCTCTTCGATCTTGGCTCCGCAGTCAAGAAGGGCGGCGCTACATCGCCCTCGTTGGCCCAGAAGGGGGCTTTACCCCCGAGGAAGCGGCGACGGCGCAGGTGGCAGGGGCCGTCTCCGTCACCTTCGGGCCGCGGATTTTGCGCGCCGAGACGGCGGCTTTGGCGGCGCTGGCTGCTGTGATGTACGAGAAAGGGGACTGGGGAACGGCGTGACGAATGTGCGAACGGTGGCCTTCATGACGCTGGGCTGCAAGGTCAATCAATATGAAACGGAAACGATGGAGGGGCTGTTTCGCCAAGCGGGCTATCGCGTGGTTCCTTTTACGGAATCAGCCGATGTGTACATCGTCAATACCTGTTCCGTGACCATGCTGGGGGAGAAAAAATCGCGCCAGCTCGTGCGGCGGGCATGGCGGCAAAACGAAGCGGCCCTCATCGCTGTGACCGGCTGCTATGCTCAGTTGGCGCCGGATGTCCTTGGAACTTTGCCGGGTGTACGCCTCATCGTGGGGACGCAGGATCGAGGCCGTATTGTGGAATTAGTGGAGGAAGCAGCGGCAGGATCGGAGGTTCTGCGGGACGTGGGGGACATCATGGCGGCGGATACCTTTGAAGACATTCCTCTTTTTGCCGCACCCGAGAGAACACGGGCCTTTCTGAAAATCCAAGAAGGTTGTCAGAATTTCTGCACCTTCTGCATCATTCCCTATACCCGAGGCCCCCTGCGCTCCCGCGCTCTCGTCAGTGTGCGGCGGGAAGCGGAGAAGCTTGTCGCTGCCGGATTTCGGGAAATCGTTCTCACGGGCATTCATCTCGGCGCTTATGGGCGCGATTTGACAGGGACGGTGACGCTGGCGGATGCGGCGCGGACGGTATTGGAAATTGACGGTTTACAGCGGCTGCGGTTGGGCTCGTTGGAATCGGTAGAACTCACGCCGGCACTTTTCACACTTTTGCGCGATGACCGACGCTTTGCCCGCCACCTGCATTTGCCGCTTCAGGCGGGATCGGATGCGGTTTTACGGGAGATGCATCGTTTCTATGACACAGCGGGGTATGAGCGCCTCCTGACGCGGATACGCGAAGAAGTGCCGGGAATCGCCATCTCTACGGACATCATCGTGGGCTTCCCCGGGGAGACGGAAGCGATGTTTCAGGAGAGCTTGGCTTTTGTCCGGCGTCAGGAATTTGCCCGGGTGCATGTGTTTCCTTACTCGCGCCGTCCGGCGACGCCGGCGGCGGCGCGCTCTGATCAGGTGCCTCATCCAGTGCGCCGGGAGAGAGTGAAAATGATGCAGGCGCTGGCTGACGAGATGGCGGCAGATTATCACGGGAAATTCATCGGTACCATCGTTCCGGTTCTCTTTGAAACACAGCACGAAGGTGTCGCCGACGGCCTGACGGATACGTATATTCGCGTCTATACCAAGGGACCGGTGAAAGTAGGAGAAATTACCGCCATGCGGCTTTTGCGGCTCTATCGGGACGGCCTCTGGGGAGAACCGATATGACGGCTGGACGTACTGAGGATTTTTGAGCATAGCAGGGATTTTCCCGGTGGTCGCGAATATTTTACAAAAGCGTATCTTTTTGTGCAGTTCATCATCATGAGGAGGAAACAACATGTCCGACTGCCTTTTTTGTAAGATTGCCCAAAAGACGATTCCTGCCGATATCGTCTATGAAGACGATGGGGTCATCGCTTTTCGCGACATTGAGCCGCAGGCGCCGCTGCATATTCTCGTCATTCCGAAGAGACACTACGGCAGCCTGATGGATATGGCGGAGGCAGACGATGGTGCTTTGGCAAGCCATATCATGACTGATGTGATCCCGCAGGTGGCGCGGGAACTGGATCTTGCTGAGAATGGCTTCCGTGTCGTCACCAACATCGGCCGGGACGGCGGCCAAACCGTGCCGCACTTGCATTTCCATATACTGGGCGGCCGATCCCTCCAGTGGCCACCCGGTTGACGATGGTCATGGTGGACAGAAAGCGCCCTTTCCTTCTACGGTGTATGGGCAAAGAAAAAGTTGCACTTCAGTGAATTTCGTGTATAATATTATGGTGTAGTTGTGTAGTTATCTCCCAACAAATCTGGAGGGGGGGAATCATAAATGGCCAATGAAGTTAAGGTCGGTAAGAACGAGAGCATCGACAGCGCGCTCCGGCGGTTTAAGCGCACCTGCCAGAAAGCGGGTACGCTGGCAGAGGTGCGCAAGCGTGAGCACTATGAGAAGCCGAGCGTCCGGCGCAAGAAGAAGTCGGAAGCGGCACGTAAGCGCAAGTATAAAGCGTAAAGCACGGGCGGAGGTGCGGGATGTCTCTGAAAGAGAAACTGACGGCTGACATGAAAGAGGCCATGAAGGCTCGGGAAGAGGGGCGTCAGCGCCTCGGAGTTATTCGTCTGGTGCGCGGCGCCATTCGCCAGCAGGAGATTGACGGCCAGCGGGAATTGGACGATGAGGCGGTGTTGTCCGTCATCAGCAAAGAGGTCAAGCAGCGTCGGGATGCCATCGAGGAATTTCAAAAGGGCGGCCGCGACGATTTAGTGCGCCAAAATGAGGCGGAGATCGCCATTCTCATGGAATATCTGCCCCAGCAGATGACGGAGGACGAGGTACGAAGCGCTGTGCAGGAAGCCATTGCGGCGACGGGTGCGTCCACGCCTAAGGATATGGGCAAGGTCATGAAAGAACTTATGCTTAAAGTGAAGGGCCGGGCGGATGGAAAATTGGTGAACCAGATCGTTCGCGAACGGCTTGACGCCGGAAAGTGAAATGGAGAGCTGTCGCGTTTGGCGGCGGCTCTTTTTTTGTAGATGGTTGGCAACCGGACGGTTCGCCGGATACAGCCGTTGCATCCATCGACGGGAGGTTGAAATGGCATGAATCAGAAAGCGGAAGAATTTAAGAAGTATTTGGACGAGAAGAAGATTGAAGGGGTCTTTGCCATCGAGGAAGTGAAAGGGGACGACGAATGGCAGACAGTGCTTTTTCGTTCCCAGGTGGACATCAATGGGAATAAACTCCCCACGGTGGTTATCTTTGATAAGAGCGTCTATGGGCTGCTGCGGGTCCTCATTGCGCCGCAGGTCTTGCGGGATGAAAATGAAACGGCGGTCTTGAAGCTCATTAACGATTACAACAAGAAGTATAAAGCGTTCAAGTATTATGTGGACGATGCCGGCGCTCTGGTACTTGATGTCTGCATGATCGCGGCGGACGGAAAAGATGCGGGAGATATGGTGTACGCCATGTTCGACGTGATCATTCAGCATCTTGGCGAATCTTACAAAGATATCATGAAGTCCGTCTGGGGTTGAAAAGAGGCCGCAGATTTTCTTTAGGCACGGCAGCAGGGCGCGTCGATCTTTTTCGGCGCGCCTTTCTTTTGCAGGAGAATTTCACGTGAGGATGGAATACTTACTAAATGTAAATTGTGATTTTTTCAAGGCTGCGTCGCCAGAGGAGGAACGCTGTGGATATTGTGCACGGACCGGTACTGGAAATACTGCTCCTGACCATTATATTTTCCGGCCTTCTGGTGGAGATTAAAACCGGGGGCTTAGGGGCGGGGGCTCTTTTAGGTCTCGTCGCGGCGGCGGTATTTTTCGGCAGCCGCTACATGAACGGCCTGGTGGCCATTTATCCCATCGCTGTCTTTTTGAGCGGGGTTCTTTGTCTTGTCATTGAGATGTTGGCTCCTACGGTGGGCCTTCTGGCGGGACTGGGAGTCGCGGCTATGCTTTACAGCATCGTGCTGACGCTGGGTGGGGACATCGGTGCGCTGTACGCGCTTTTGGCGGCAATGGCGCTGTCGATCCTCATTTTTGTTCTTCTTCTTCGTCATCTGCCCTCGAGCCGCCTGTGGAACAAGGTGATTCTCAGGGATGCCAGTACGGCGGCGCGTGGCTACGTCAGTGCTGCGGAACATTCTGAACTCGTCGGTCGGCAAGGCCGGGCGGAGACAGATCTGCGCCCAGCCGGGACAGTATCTTTTGGCGACGTACCGATGGACGTGGTGTCCGAGGGCGGTTACATTCCTCGGGGTACCATTGTTGTCGTCGTGGCGGTGCAGGGCAGCCGCGTGGTTGTTCGTCCGGCGGGTCCGGAAAAACAGGGATAAGCGCAAGGCATTTTCACCGATTATTTCAGCCGATAAGGAGGGGTTGTTTTGGAATTACTG
>CAJPQU010000073.1 GCA_905372875.1 uncultured Schwartzia sp.
GTGTTTCTGTCGAAAAGGATATGGAGGATGTCCTGCGCTCTTTTGATTCTGAATATCGGTTGGCCCGCCGTAAAATTTTGCAGCTTGTCACCCAACGGCCAGAGCTTATGGACCCAGTCATTCGCACGTGGGAAAAAGGCTGGAAATACGTTCGCAAACTGTTTGCTTCGTATCATATTTGATGGTGGGAGGGGCAGATTTGCCTGTTTTTTGCCTCTGTCAGCGATTTATGGGACTTAAGGTTCATTTGCCTTGGAGACAAAAATTTGCTTGTATCGGGAGGAGAAACACGATATAATATAGGCGGAGAAAACAAATAACAGGGAGGTAACTATTATGCTTATCGGAAGTGTCGGACTCGTTTCCATTGCGAATCAGGTAGACAGGGAAGGCTATCAAGCGGCACATGCCATCTCCAAGCGGACAGCCAGCGTGACAAAAGTTTCAAATTTTGGCGGAGAAACGAAGATCGGTTCCTCAAAATTTCAGCAAGCGAACCGGCAGGCAATAGCGGATGGACAAGCGGCTATTGCTGAGAATATGCATGATATAAAAGAAACTTTTAAGCAGTTTAGCACGAAGCTTTCTTATACGAAGAACGCGACCTTGGAAGCGATTCGCCAAAATACGTTGGATATTTATGCCTGAAGTCTTCCTCAAGGTAGTTTATCTGCCAGAAAAATAATAAATAGGGAATTTTCACGCCCCCATGGGTCGGATATCTGTTCGACTCCATGGGGGCGTGTTTTTTAGCTCCTGTTTAGATTAGGGTGATATAATAATACAACTAGATAATTTTCGGGCCAGAAAGGATTTTATTATGCGCATACAGGACATATCCTTGGGTAAACGCCTTTTAGGAGCTAATTTTCTTATGGTCTGCGTGCCGATTTGTGCCATCCTGCTTTTGGGGACGATTCTCTTGGCGGCTCTCCATTTCACCGGTGCGGATCAGCCAGCCAGCCTCGCTCTCCTCTGGCCGGAACGGGGCCCTTCTTTCTTTGTTCAATACATCACCAGCGATATTCGGGTGCAAGCGCAGAAAGCGGTGCGTAAGAATAAGAAATTGGGGACGAAGGATATCATAAAAGATTGTCGACAGTTAGAACAACAGGGGCTGCGGACAGCCATTCGGCAAAACGGTAAAATCCTTTATGTGACAGAAGGCAACGATGCTATGGAGCTTTTCCGACAGGCTGAGATGCGGTCGGGGGATAATGACTCGATTGAAATTTGGGATGGGAATGATTTCGTCTTTCGATACTATTCCCCGCAGCATGATGCCACAATTGTGGCTTTAGGACAGCTTCCTTTGCCGGCCGCAGCAGAGGAAGGACCCTGGTCTTTCAAGAATTTCATAGAGATTGTCCTTTGGCTTCTTTTACTCTTGTCTGTGGGCAGTATCCTCATCGTGGGACGTTGGCTTTCTCGCACCTTAAGTCAGCAAATCTTAGAACCGCTGCAAGAGTTACGCATCGCTTCGGAAGCTATTCGCCGAGGCGATTTCGGACACGTATTACCGGTATTTTCGCGTGACGAAGTTGGAAGGGTGTGCGCTGATTTTGAAGAGATGCGAAAAGAACTTCGCCAAGCGAAGGAAGAACGAATCCGCTACGAAAACAACCGCAAGGAGCTGATCGCCGGGATATCCCACGATCTTCGGACGCCGCTGACCGCTATCCGCGGGTATGTAAGTGGACTAAGGGACGGGATCGCTCATACGCCGGAAAAGAAGAAGCATTATTTAGATATGGTTTACGAGAGCATTCTCACGTTGGAACGATTGGTGGAGAACCTGTTCCTTTTTTCAAAATTGGATTTAAAACAGGTACCGTTTCGTTTGGAGGCGGTGCATTTGCCATCGTGGCTGGAAGCGTATGTTCGGGAGCGGCAAGAAGAAACCATCGCTGCGAATATGGTAATATCCATAGAAAGCGACGTGCGGGATGCTGTCGTTGATCTCGACGTTCTGCAGTTCCAGCGGGTGATCCAAAATCTCTGGGAGAACAGTCGAAAGTATGCCAAGGATGACAAAACGATCGTGGATATCCGGTTATCAGAAGCCAAAAAACAGATAGAGATTCGTTGGCAAGACCACGGGAAAGGGGTAGACGAGAAGCAGCTGCCGCGGCTCTTTAAACACTTTTACCGCACGGATGAGGCGCGCGGCAATGTTGCTGACGGCAGTGGATTGGGCTTGGCTATCAGCAAAGAAATCATCCAGGGGATGAAAGGGACAATCATAGCGCAGCCTACCCCCGGCGGTGGATTGACCATTCTTATCCGTCTGCCCCTGTCCAAGGAGAAGGGAGAATGTCATGAAAAAGATTTTGCTGATTGAAGATGATCCGAAAATCGCGGAGATTGAACGTGATTATTTGGAAGCTAACGACTTTGCAGTTCGCTGGCTCACCGATGGAAAAGAAGGCTTGACGACGGCTCTTGAAGGAGATTGGGCCCTCATCCTTTTAGATGTTATGTTGCCGGGGATGGATGGGTTTCAGATATGCCGCGAGATACGAAAGAGAAAGGAAATTCCTGTTCTTATGGTAACTGCACGACAGGAAGAAATCGATATTTTGCGTGGCCTGGGGCTTGGGGCAAACGATTATATTATGAAGCCCTTTAATCCTAATGAGTTAGTAGCTAGAGTGAGAGCCCATATTCAGCGCTATGAGCGCATCATGGAATATTCCGGGCAAAGCAGCCCGATTATTCGTTCTGGGATATTGGAAATTCAGCCTGATGCCTATCGTGTGTTGGTGCGCGGGGAGGAGGTCAACCTCACTCATCGGGAATTTGAAGTACTGACTTTTTTGGCGCAGAATCCTAACATTGTATTTAGCCGCGAAGCTCTGTTCGAGAAAATTTGGGGATATGATGCGTGGGGGAGACGGCTACCGTCATGGTGCACATCAACCGTATCCGAGAAAAAATTGAACCCGATCCTGCGCATCCCGTTTATTTAGAAACGGTCCGTGGCGCGGGGTATAGGTTCCGAAAATGAGGTCGTTAATAATCATTCTGGTAAAAAAGGCTTGACCGGACATCGTGGCTATCAATTTTTCGTTGACAAACGAACTTGGCTATGCTACTCTTTTCATACTAAAAAAATAGGATAAGGTGGCGTTGGAGTATGAGCAACCGATTGTGGTCTATTTTAGACGAATTGAAGTCATCGCAGTACGAATGGGTAGATCTGAGCCATGGAGTGAACGATAACAGCCCTTGCTGGCCGGGAATTCCCGCAGGATCTGTTGAACTGGCCCGAACGGTTTTTGATTGGGGAAATCCCATGTTGGATTGTTTGATTCAGACTTTTAAATTTCCCGGGCAATTTGGTACGCATATAGATTTTCCCGGTCATTTCATCAAAGGGAAGGAACTTTCTGATCGTTACGGCGTGAAGCAAATGATTTACCCGTTGGTGGTCTTGGATATCAGCGATAAGGTGGCCGAAGATGTTCATTATGCCGTGACAGTGAATGATATTAAAGCGCATGAGGAGACGTACGGTACAATTCCTGATGGTGCTTTCGTAGCTCTCTATACGGGGTGGGCCAAGCACTGGCCGGATATGGAGAAACTTTCCGGGGCGGCACCGGATGGCACAGAGCACGCGCCGGGGTGGTCTCTGGAGGCGTTGCAATATATCTATGAAATACGCAACGCCGCGGCTAATGGTCATGAGACTTTGGATACGGATGCCTCGCAAGTAGCTGCCGTGGCAGGGGATCTTGCCTGTGAACGTTATGTGTTAGGCAAAGGAAAATTACAGATTGAAGTGCTGAACAATCTGGATAAAGTAGCACCGACCGGGGCACTGCTCTTTGCCGCGTGGCCGAATATCGAAGGTGCGACGGGCCTGCCAGTTCGAGCCATAGCAATTACACCGCGTCGTAAGTAAAGCGACGGCACATAAATTTTCTTATGTAAATGAAGAGAAGAAGCCGAAAGGGAAGGGGGTTCCTTTCGGCCTTCTATGTTTAATAAAAGAACCCATATTGATTTTGGGATTTTCCATATCAAATCGGGTATAAAATTTACCGTGGGGATTGAAAAGTTTTACCGTGACAGGTAGAAAAGTACTTGTCTTTTTTTTATCGGTAGGATGGAGTATAATAAGGAGACAATATGTTCGATAAAGGGGGCGATGCCCATGGCGATGGTGCCGAAACTGAATACGATGCAATTTGCCAAGGAGTCGCCGTTTAAGGTGGTGGCTCCTTTTCAGCCTATGGGGGATCAGCCGAAGGCGATTGAGGATTTGGCGCAGGGCGTGCTGAACGGGATGGAGGCCCAGGTGCTTTTGGGCGCCACGGGGACGGGGAAGACCTTTACCATCGCTAAAACCATCGAGCGGGTACAGAAGCCCACTTTGGTCATCGCGCACAATAAGACGTTAGCGGCTCAGTTGGCCAGCGAATTTAAGACGTTTTTCCCGGAAAATTATGTAGGCTATTTTGTGAGTTATTATGATTTTTATCAGCCGGAGGCGTACATTCCAGCGACGGACACCTATATTGAAAAGGACGCTTCCATCAATGACGAAATTGATGAACTGCGTCATTCGGCCACCTGTTCCCTCTTTGAGCGCCGGGATGTCATCGTGGTGGCCAGCGTGTCCTGCATTTATGGTCTTGGTTCCCCAGAGAGCTACCACGAGATGGTGGTGTCCCTCCACAAGGGGCAGGAGATCGATCGGGACGCCATCCTGCGGAAACTTGTCGCCATTCAGTATGAGCGCAACGACGTGGGATTTGACCGAGGAAAATTCCGCGTGCGGGGCGACGTCATTGAAGTGTTCCCCGCCGGATACAATAACCGGGCGGTGCGCATTGAGATGTTTGGGGACGAGGTAGAGCGCCTCTTGGAATACGACGTGACGACGGGGGAGATCTACGGAGAGCGCACCCATTCCATGATTTTTCCAGCTTCGCATTATGTTACGTCCCGGGAGGATATGGACATCGCTATGGACAGCATCCGGCAGGAATTGGGGGAGCAGCTTCATTTTTTGGAAGGGAAGGGGCGGCTCTTGGAAGCCCAACGGCTTTCCCAGCGTACGAATTACGATTTGGAAATGATGCAGGAGATGGGCTATTGTTCCGGCATCGAAAATTATTCCCGCCACCTAACCCACCGGCAGGCAGGGGACGCGCCATACACGCTCTTAGATTATTTCCCCGAAGATTTCCTCATCGTCATGGACGAGTCCCATGTGACCATGCCCCAGCTTCGCGCGATGTACGCTGGGGATCGGTCGCGCAAAATTTCCTTGGTGGACAACGGCTTTCGTCTGCCGTCGGCCTTTGATAACCGCCCCCTGACATTTGAGGAGTTTGAGCAGCGGATCAACCAAATCATCTATATTTCTGCCACGCCCGCCGAGTACGAATTGGGCAAGGCGCAACAGGTGGTACAACAAATCATCCGCCCCACGGGGCTTCTTGATCCCATCGTCGAAGTACGTCCGTTGGAGGGGCAGATCGACGATCTAATGGCTGAGATACGAAAGCGCAGTGCGGCGAAGGAACGGGTTTTGGTGACGACGCTGACGAAGAAGATGGCGGAAAATCTTACGGAATATCTCAAGGAAGCGGGGATCAAGGTGCGTTACCTCCATTCCGATATCGCCACCATGGAGCGGGCGAAGCTCATCCGCGATCTCCGGGCGGGTGTCTTCGACGTGCTGGTGGGGATCAATCTCCTGCGGGAGGGCCTCGATATGCCGGAGGTGTCGCTGGTGGCGATTTTAGACGCGGATAAAGAGGGGTTTCTGCGCTCCGATACGTCGCTGATTCAGACCATTGGCCGGGCGGCGCGCAACGCGGAGGGGAAGGTGCTGCTCTACGCCGATACGGTAACGGACTCCATGAAGCGGGCGATGGACGAAACCCTGCGCCGCCGCACGGTGCAGGAGGCATTCAATCGCGAACATCATGTGACACCTCAGACTATCATCAAGCCGGTGAAGGATCTCATTGAGACGACCTTAGTGGCGGAGCGGACGGCGGCCTACGGCACGTCAGATGGAAAGAAGAAACATCGCTTGACAAAAAAAGAACGACAGGCGCTCTTGAAGACATTGACGAAAGAAATGCAGAGTGCGTCCCGCGCTTTAGAGTTTGAGCGGGCGGCGGAGCTAAGGGACATGATTTTTGAGTTGGAAGGGACAGGCGTGGTCGGGAAAAAGGATGGCGCTTGAACTATGGGTCGGTTTGCGGTGGGCACTCTCCTGTCAGGAGAAACGATCGGTTTTCCATAGTTAAATGACAAAGAACAGGGATAGAACCTATAGAATGGAGCCAACAAAATTTATGGAAAATACTATCCGCATCCGGGGGGCCCGGGCGCACAATTTGAAAAATATCAATCTGGACATTCCCCGGGATAAATTGGTGGTGATCACAGGGCTGTCCGGCTCGGGGAAGTCGTCCTTGGCCTTTGATACGATTTACGCCGAGGGGCAGCGGCGCTATGTGGAGTCTTTGTCGGCCTATGCTCGGCAGTTTTTGGGGCAGATGGACAAGCCGGAGGTGGATTACATCGAGGGATTATCCCCGGCCATTTCCATCGACCAGAAGACCACCAGCCGTAATCCCCGCTCCACAGTGGGTACGGTGACGGAAATCTACGATTATCTGCGCCTCCTCTTCGCCCGCATCGGGCGCCCCCATTGTCCCAAGTGCGGCAAGCCCATCGCCCAGCAGACAGTCGATCAAATGCTGGATCAGATATTAGCCCTGGTCACAGGGACGAAATTCATGATTATGGCGCAGGTGGTGCGGAGCAAAAAAGGGCAGCACCGACAGATTCTCGACCAGATTCGCCGGGAGGGATACGCCCGCGTGCGGGTAGACGGTGTAATCCGCGATATCAGCGAGGAGATTGAGCTGGAAAAGAATAAGAAGCATACCATTGAGGTGGTGGTGGATCGCCTGACGGTGCGCGAGGGAATCCGCCAGCGGTTGGCGGATTCCTTGGAAACGGCGCTGAAATTAGGAGATGGCGTCGTCTACGTCCAGATCATCAACGGAAACAATCTGATGTTCAGCCAGAATTTCGCCTGCGTGGATTGCGGTATCAGCTTGCCAGAACTCGCCCCCCGCATGTTTTCTTTCAACAGTCCTTACGGGGCTTGCCCTTCCTGCGGTGGGATCGGTAGTCATATGGAGTTTGATCTCAGTTTAGTGCTGCCGGATCCGGCGCTGACTTTCGCGGAAGGGGTATTCGCCCCGCTCTCTAAGAACCCCAGTTCGTATGCCATGTGCCAGATCGCGGCTGTATTGGAGAAGTACGGCTATACGCTTGACACGCGCTGGCAGGACGTGAAAAAGAAGGTGCAAGATGTTCTGCTGTACGGTTCGGGGGACGAGGCGTTCACGTATTCCTATGAGAATATGTATGGGGAGTATAAGGAATATTACAGTCCCTTCGAGGGGGTTATGCCGCTCTTGGCGCGGCGTTACCGGGAAGCGGAGTCGGACGAAATACGCGAGTCCTATGAGAACTTCATGACCATCGAGCCGTGTCAAGAGTGCCGGGGGGCACGTCTCAAGCCGGAGACGTTGGCGGTGACGGTGGGGGAAAAGAATATCTACGAGGTTACCCGACTTTCCGTCCGGGCGGCGGAAACATTCTTCGCTCACTTAGCCCTTACACCTCGGGAGCAGAAGATTGCGGCACAAATCTTAAAGGAAATCCAAGCACGCTTGGGCTTTCTCGTTCATGTAGGGTTGGATTATCTGACATTGGCGCGGGCTGCCGGCTCCCTTTCCGGCGGCGAGGCGCAGCGCATCCGATTAGCGACCCAGATTGGATCCGGTTTGGTGGGGGTGTTGTACATTCTGGACGAGCCAAGCATCGGCCTACATCAGCGGGACAATGACCGATTGCTGGTGGCCTTAAAACACCTGCGGGATTTGGGCAATACCCTCATTGTGGTGGAACACGATGAGGATACCATGTACGCCGCCGACCAGATCATCGACATCGGCCCTGGCGCGGGCGAACATGGGGGGCGCGTGGTGGCACAGGGGACGGTGGACGACATCAAGGGAACGGCGGCTTCGGTGACCGGTCAATATTTGAGCCGTGTCAAGTGCATCCCGGTGCCAAAAAAGCGACGGACGGGCAACGGTCATTTCCTGGAGATCGTCGGCGCGGCGGAGAACAATCTCAAAAATTTGCGGGTGAAGTTTCCCTTAGGGGCGCTGACGTTGGTGACAGGGGTCTCCGGTTCGGGTAAGAGTACCTTGGTGAACGAGATCCTCTACAAAGGGATTGCCGCCCGCCTTTACCACGCTAAAGGGAAGCCAGGGCGGCACAAGGTCATTCACGGACTGGAAAATATCGATAAAATCATCGACATCGACCAATCGCCCATCGGGCGCACACCGCGCTCCAATCCGGCGACATATACCGGAGTTTTCGATAGTATCCGCCAGCTTTTTAGCGGCACTACGGAAGCACAGGTGCGGGGCTACAAGGCGGGGCGGTTCAGCTTCAATGTCCGCGGCGGTCGTTGCGAAGCCTGCCGAGGCGACGGCATCATCAAGATTGAAATGCACTTTCTGCCGGATGTTTACGTTCCCTGCGAGGTATGCAAAGGGGCGCGCTATAATCGGGAGACATTGGAAGTGAAGTATAAGGGCAAGACCATCGCTGACATTTTAGACATGACGATTTCGGAAGCGACGGCCTTTTTCCAAAATGTGCCGAAGATCGTCCGCCGTTTGCAGGTCATCGAGGATGTGGGGTTGGGTTACATCAAATTGGGGCAGCCGGCCACCACTCTTTCCGGCGGGGAGGCGCAGCGGGTCAAGTTGGCGACGGAGCTGTCCCGCCGTTCTACAGGCAAAACGCTGTACATCTTGGACGAGCCCACTACTGGCCTTCACACCGCCGATATTGCCAGGCTGCTTGAGATCTTGCAGCGCTTGGTGGATGGGGGTGACACCGTCGTCGTCATTGAGCATAACCTTGATGTCATCAAAACGGCCGATTATATCATCGATTTAGGCCCTGAAGGGGGTGATCGGGGCGGTACCATTGTGGCGGCGGGAACGCCGGAAGAGATCGTGAAGTGCCCGAAATCCTACACCGGGAAATACTTGAAACCCCTGCTGCAGGAGGGACGGAAAGCAAGGAGGAACCCATGACGGACATCGTGACGGAAAAACTCCAGCTGTTGCCTTCGTCGCCGGGGGTCTACCTCATGAAAAACGCCCAAGGCAAAGTCATTTATGTGGGCAAGGCAGTGGTGCTGAAAAATCGCGTACGGCAGTATTTTCAGAGCAGCCGCAATCAGTCCCCGAAGGTGCGGGCGATGGTGGCCAAAGTGGCGGATTTTGAAACGATCTTGACTGGGTCGGAAATTGAAGCGTTGATCTTGGAGTGCAATCTCATCAAAAAATACCGCCCTCGGTACAATATCAGCCTGAAGGATGATAAAACCTATCCTTACGTCAAGGTTACGCTGGCGGAAAAGTATCCGCGGATCCTGCTCACCCGCCGAATCGTGAAGGACGGTGCGCGCTATTTTGGACCCTACACCCAAGTGGGGGCGGTGCATGAGAGCCTGCGGCTCCTGCGGAAACTCTTCCCGCTGCGCACCTGCAAACACATGGACGTCGATCGACCTTGCTTGGAATATCATATCAAGCGCTGCACGGCGCCCTGCACCGGCGCTGTAGACCCAACGGAATACGGAAAGATGGTGGCGGCGGTCTGTCTCTTTTTGGAGGGGCGGACGGACGAAGTGGAGCGTCAGCTTACGGTTCGGATGCAGGCGGCGGCGGCTGATTTGCAGTTTGAATTGGCGGCGCGGCTTCGGGATCAGCTGCGTGCAGTGCGGCGGGTCGCGGAAAAGCAGCGTATCGTCACCGGCTCGGGGGATCAGGACGCCGTGGGATTGG
>CAJPQU010000074.1 GCA_905372875.1 uncultured Schwartzia sp.
CCTGAAGGCGAAACTTTTTTGATGTTGCAGCGGCGGGCTATGGATAAAATTCACGAGATTCGCGCGGAAAATGAGGGTAAAAACGTAGCTGTCGTCGCACATGGCGCAATCAGCAAAGCAATTCTAACGGCGCTTCTTCACATTCCCCTCCATTATGTCTGGATGCTGCGGCAAGATAATACGGCAGTGAATATCCTTCGGTTTGACGATGAATTTGTGTCAGTGGAGCTTCTCAACGGCATTTCCCACCTGGATCGGCCTTCCCTGGGACTATAAAGTGTTCAATATTATCATATTTCGGAAAAGCAATAGATTTGCTGGTTGTATCAGCTCGCATGGTTCTGGAATTTCTCACAGAATTTTGCGAAGGACTTAAAACGGGCACTGACAAGGAGCCGTTGCGAAAAGCGACGGCTCCTTGTCAGTGGGGGAAAAGCATAAGACTTTATTTTTCCTTCCCTATTGGATGTGTTATAATGGGACGCGTGTCAGAGTATTTTTTACGTTGGGGTGAAATCGTGGACTTGACATTGGTTGAGTTGTTTAAAACAGTACTATTAGGGATCGTGGAGGGGGTGACGGAATGGTTGCCTATCAGCAGCACGGGTCATATGATCTTAGTGGATGAGTTTATCACGTTAGAGGTTTCCAAGGCCTTTATGGATATGTTTTTGGTAGTTATCCAGCTGGGAGCCATCCTGGCAGTAGTGGTGTTACATTTTGAACGCCTGAATCCTTTTTCTGCCTGGAAAAGCCGACAGGAGCGGCGGCAGACTTTCGCGCTGTGGTATAAGGTGCTTCTGGCTTGCTTACCCGCTGCTCTCATTGGGCTGGTGGCTAATAAATACATGGAAGAACATTTTATGACCGCACCCGTAGTAGCGTTTACGCTGATCCTCTACGGTGTTTTGTTCATTATCGTGGAGAATTACAATGCTAAGCGTTCGCCCCGCATTACGGACTTAGTGAATCTGGATTATCGTACCGCTCTCATCATCGGTTTTTTTCAAGTACTGGCACTGGTGCCGGGAACGTCACGGTCGGGGGCTACAATCCTGGGGGGGATACTCTTTGGCGCGTCCCGGTATGTGGCGGCGGAATTTACTTTTTTCCTCGCTATTCCCATTATGTTTGGAGCCAGCTTATTGAAAATGGTAAAATTTGGCTGGCACTATTCGAGTGCGGAAGTCATGATCATGGTCATCGGTATGGGCACGGCGTTTATCGTGTCTATTCTCTCTATTAAATTTTTGCTGCGGTACATAAAGTTTAATGATTTTAAGGTCTTTGGCTGGTATCGGATCATACTGGGCGGCCTTGTGCTGGCGTACCAGTTTTTCGTTGGCGATCCAACGAAGTAAGCGCTTGCATTCTCTTCGTTTTTTAATCGGCAGAGGAAATTTTTATGAATTCCATGTCGCATGCAGGAGATCACCGGGGCAATTATAGGAAGAGCATTTCGCGAAGGGAGCGTAAGAAAAGTGAAACTCATTGCTGGCCTGGGCAATCCCGGTTCCGAATATGCAACAACGAAACATAATGTGGGTTTTATGCTAGTGGATGCACTGGCCAGACAGCTGGGCGTGGAAAATTGGAAAACGAAACAGGACGCGTTGGTGGCGGAAACACGAATTGGCAGGGAAAAGGTACTTTTGGTGAAGCCGCTGACCTATATGAATGATAGTGGTCGCGCCATTGGGCCGCTCCTCGCATGGTATAAACTGGCGCCGGATGATTTGGTGGTCATTCATGATGATATGGATCTCCCGGTGGGGATGGTTCGTATTCGAAAAAAAGGGAGCGCTGGGGGACATAATGGGATGAAGTCGATCCTATACCATGTTCAAGAGGAGAATTTTCCGCGGGTTCGCATCGGTATTGGCCGTCCTCCCCAAGGATGGACCGTCATTCGGCATGTGCTGTCGCCTTTTTCGGCCGAAGATAGCTCTCGTATTGCGGCGGCTATCGAGTATCTCGTTCCGGCAGTGGTGTGCATCGTAACGGACGGGGTGGATTTAGCCATGAATCGATTCAATCCTGTCAAGCGAAAGAAATTGTCGGGGATATCTGATGTTCCGATAACGGAGGAAAGGCGGCCGCTTTCGTAGGATAATGCCGGTAAAGACGAGGAGAAAAAGGGGTATGGGAGAACGGATTACCGCGTTGTACGCGGCTCCCGATGGAAAAATTTATGACGCACCGGGGATTGTAGCCTTGGGCCGAAGCGGCGAAACATGGAGGGATCTCACGCCCGAGGACCTTATTCCGTTACCAGAAGGGGCTGATTTGATGTTTCTCCCCGAGCGTCGGGCTGTTGGCCGGGACCGCGCGGGGGCGTTTATGTCTCTTCCCGGGCAAGCCGTATCGGCGATTTTACCGGCGGGATATACCAGAATTTACCTCCCCGCTTTTCAGCGGAAAAAAAGAGCGGCGGTACTGCCCCTTTACGGCTATACGGCGGTGGCTCTCTACCGGAATCAGCTTTATGCGGCGGCGATACGTACTGACAATGATGATTTTTGGAACCCGAAACACTATAACACCCGCGGCCTGAAAAAGCGTATCCAGCAGACGAAGGCAGCGCTGCCAGGCAATCGGTTAGTAGAACATTTAGCCCGCTGCGCGCTTGCATACCACTGCTGTACGGCACAAAATCTTTTCTATCACCGGTGGGAAGCTGGACTCCCGGCTTCTTCCGTCTGCAATGCTAACTGCTTGGGATGTATTTCCTTACAGCCGGCCGAATGCTGCCCATCGCCGCAGGAACGAATAAAATTTTTCCCTACGGCGGAGGAGATTGCTGCGCTGGGGATATATCATTTGTCCTCGGCTCCGGAAGCGATCGTAAGCTTCGGGCAGGGGTGTGAAGGGGAGCCGTCGCTGGCGGCGGATACCGTTGCAGAGAGTATTCGCCGGATACGCGCCCAGACGACAGCGGGGCAGATTAACATGAACTCCAACGCCGGGTATACGATGGGGATAAAAAAGATTGTTGATGCGGGACTTGATTCCTTAAGGGTGAGCATCATCAGCGCCAATAGCGCCAATTATGCCACTTACTATCGGGCACAATATACACTTGATGCAGTGAAGGCATCCCTTCGCTATGCCCTGGAAAAAAAGGTCTATGTATCCCTCAATCTATTATATTTTCCGGGGTTTAATGATCGAGCGGACGAGGCCGCGGCTTGGTGTGATTTTTTACGGGAATTACCGGTGCAGATGATTCAAGTCCGTAATTTGAATCTGGATCCAGATGTTTTCTGGGGTAGCGTGCCGCATACGAACGACAAAGCGTTAGGTACGCGGCGTTTTCTTCGATTATTACAGGACGAAAATCCTCATCTGTTTATCGGCAGTTTCAGCCATTATCGGGAGAAATAATATTTTAAAATAAAAAAGGATTTTAAGGTTTGAAGTTGAATTTTTACGAAAGGGGAAGCATCAGTATTTTGAGAGGAGACTGGGTTATGGATGAAAAGGATTGGATTGAATTTAAGCGAAAATTGAAGAGTAAGACCGACATTGATCTTGATCTATATAAAGAACCTCAGATGAAACGCCGCATTGGGAATTTAGTAACCCGGAGCAACGCTAAGTCCTTTGTGGAGTATTTCGAAAACGTAGCGAAGGATAAGGATGAATTTGCCGCCTTCATTGAATACCTCACGATTAACGTATCCGAGTTCTACCGCACGCCGGACAAATTTGCGAAATTGGAGACGGATGTTATTCCCGACCTTTTGAAGCGCTCGTCAAAGCTCAATATTTGGAGCGCGGGTTGTTCCATCGGGGCGGAGCCATACTCACTGTCCATGATCATGAAGGAGATAACACCGGGGAAACGTCATCGGATATTGGCAACGGATTTGGACATTGAAATCCTGGCGAAGGCGAAAAAAGGCGTTTACATGGAAAATGAAATCAAGAGTCTTTCTCCGGAGCGTCGGCAAAAGTATTTTGATAAGCTACCGGACGATAAATATGCCGTTAAGGAAGATGTCAAGAGTTGTATTGAATTTAAGCGGCATAATCTCCTCAAAGATCCCTTTGAAAAGGATTTTGATTTGATTTTGTGCCGAAATGTGGTCATTTATTTTACCGAGGAAGCAAAGGATCAGCTGTATACTCGCTTTTTTGAAGCGCTCAAACCGGGAGGGATCCTTTTTGTGGGGGCGACGGAAGCGATTTTGAATTTCCGGAAGATGGGATATACCAGCTATCAACCTTTTTTCTATCAGCGGCCTTTGTGATGGGTTAACAGCGCTGCTTGTCCGAAGCGCAGCTCGCATAGGTTCCTGAAAAGGCGGTGTGTCCGGTGATGTACGCAAACCCACCCATGGAACAGATTTTCCCCGAGGCGCTGCGGGGTGTTCAATTGGAGCGATTGAAGAAGACCCTCTCTTGGGCGGGGAAGAAAAGCCCTTTGTATCGAAACAAGTTCCGCGACTGCCAAATAGAACAGGCAGACATAGTATCTTTAGAAGATTTAGAGCGATTCCCTTTCACCACACTTGAAGAATTGCAGCAGCTTCCCGCCGCTGATTTTTTGACACTGCCATACAGCAGCATTGTTCGGGTGAGTTTATGGGAACATCCTCAGCACATGATTCGTCTGTATACAGCGGGCGACGTAACGGTGCATGTGGAAATGATGGCCCGCGTGCTGACGGCGGCGGGGGTTCATCACGCTTCTGTGGTGGGAATTTTAGGCGATATGGCAGACAGCGGTCTCATGGACACACAGTACGCATTGGAACTCTTAGGAGCTACGGCGGTTCCTCTCAGTACCGAATATGAGCGAGTGATTCGACTGATGGATGATGTCGGGATTGATACGATCATTGGTTCGTCGCGGCGGGTTTTGCGCTTGGTGGTGCAGGCCCAGGCTGCAGGACGGGATATCGCAGAGTATCCTGTCGGGAAGATCCTGTGCCTCAGTGAGACGCTCAATACACCGCTTAAAAACCATATTGAGAAGCGGACGAAGACCCGAGTTTACAATCTTTTTTCTTCGGCGGAATTTGGTTGCTTAGGGATGCTTTATCCTTGTGATGCTCATGCCGGGCAGCATTTTCAGGAAGATTATTTCTATCCGGAGATTGTGGCATTTGGAGGTAGTGAGATTATTCGCGAACCCGGGAGGATGGGGGAATTGGTGGTGACGACTCTGACGGCGGAAGCGATGCCTGTTATTCGCGGCCGTACCGGACAGACGGTCATGCGAGAAGCTGTTCCGTGTGCTTGCGGGCGCACGTTATTGCGATTGACAACGCCATTAGGGACGATCTAATGGCTTATTTTCTTTTTATCAATTAAGAGAGGAGGGGACGGATATGCGAAGCGATATTGTAAAAAAAGGTCCCACTCGATGTGCGCATCGTTCCTTGTTCCATGCCATGGGATATGGCCCGGAAGATTTGGCAAAACCTTTGATTGGTATTTGTAATTCCTTTAACGAAGTGATTCCCGGGCACATTCATTTGCGAGATATCGCGGCGGCAGCCAAGTTGGGTGTGGCGGCCGCCGGGGGAACGCCCCTTGAATTTCCTGCTATCGGCGTATGCGACGGCATTGCGATGGGACATACGGGGATGAAATACTCTCTGGCCAGTCGGGAACTCATCGCTGACTCCATTGAGGCGGTAGCCATGGCTTCGGGATTTGACGGGCTGGTCTTGATTCCCAACTGTGATAAAGTGGTGCCGGGGATGCTGATGGCGGCAGCCCGACTCAACATTCCCAGCATTGTGGTCAGCGGCGGCCCCATGCTGGCGGGACGCTATCATGGCCACGACATTAGCGTCAGTCAGTCTTTCGAGGCGGCAGGGAAGTTTGCGGCGGGAGAGATGGACGCTTCGGAAATGGCGCTCTTGGAGACGGAGGCATGTCCAAGCTGCGGTTCCTGCGCCGGACTTTTTACTGCCAATACGATGAATTCACTGACTGAAGTTTTAGGTATGGGACTTCCGGGGAATGGGACGATTCCGGCGGCTTACTCCGGAGCGCGCCGCCTTTTGGCGAAGCGTGCCGGAGAGATTGTGTTGGAGTTGATCAAAAATGATGTCAAACCTCGGGATATTCTGACGCGGGATGCCTTTGAAAACGCCATGACTGTCGATATGGCCATCGGAGGTTCTTCTAATACCGTCCTTCATTTAACGGCCATAGCTCACGAAGCAGGTATCGAAATTCCCTTGCCGCTTTTCGATGAGATCAGCCGCCGTACCCCATATATTACGAAACTGAGCCCTGGGGGTACGCATCACATGCAAGATTTGAACGAAGCTGGCGGTATTTTAGCGGTCATGGGAGAATTGGCAAAGAAGGATCTCCTTCATTTGGATGCTTTGACTGTGACGGGGACCGTGGGCGCGCGTATATGGGGGGCAAAGATTTTACGCCCTGACGTTATTCGTTCCGTAACGGATCCTTATCGGCCCGAGGGCGGCATCGCTATCCTGCGGGGCAATCTCTGTCCGGATTATGCTGTAGTTAAAGCCTCGGCCGTCAAAGAAGACATGTTGATTTATCAGGGCACCGCGAAATGTTTTGATTCCGAAGAGGCAGGAGTAGAAGCCATTATGGCCGGGAAGATTCACGATGGTGACGTGGTGGTCATTCGCTACGAAGGGCCTAAAGGCGGGCCGGGAATGCAGGAGATGCTCAATCCTACGGCGGTGATTACCGGGATGAACCTCAAGGTAGGGCTCATCACCGACGGGCGATTCAGTGGAGCAAGCCAAGGAGCCTGTATTGGACACATATCTCCTGAAGCCATGGAAGGGGGCCCCATCGCGCTCATTGAAGACGGAGATTTAATTACGATTGATATTCCGAATCGAAAATTGCAATTAGAGGTCAGTGAAGAAGAATTGAAGCGCCGCAAGGCGGTGTGGCGGCAGCCAGAACCGAAGATTAAGACGGGGTATTTGGCTCGTTATGCGAAGCTGACAACTTCAGCTTCCACCGGAGCCGTGCTTCGTTGATGAATACTGATAGACAATCAACCTTTCTCTTTGACCGGTGGAGATAGGAAGGCGACGGGAGGTTCCCTTGTGCATATTGTTTTGATTGAACCGGAAATTCCCGGCAATACGGGCAATATTGCCCGCCTGTGTGCAGCGACCGGAATGCGGCTGCATCTCGTTCGTCCATTGGGATTTTCTGTAGAAGATAAATATCTAAAGCGTGCGGGACTTGATTACTGGCACTTGGTGGATATTGTCTATCATGACGGCTTTGCGATACTTTGGCAAAAATATCAAGGTAGCCCCTTTCACTTTTTTTCGACAAAAGCACCCCGTATTTACACAGAAGCACAGTTTACTCCCGAAGATTTTCTGGTCTTTGGCAAGGAAACTGCGGGAATTCCAGAAGAACTTCTGAAAGCGCATTGGGAATGTTGCCTTCGTATTCCCATGATGACCGAGTCCCGCTCATTGAATTTGGCTAATGCGGTAGCGGTAGCTTCCTACGAAGCGTTGCGACAGAACAGATTTGAAGGTTTGCAGAGACGGGGATTTGATCATTTGGACTGAGGAACGATGGGATGAGCATAGCAGACGCTTGTAAAAATTTTTTGGCAGAGATTTCTCCCAGTTTCCCACCGGAGCGCCTTCAAAAAGACGAACCGATGTGGAAACACACGACATTTCGCGTTGGTGGGCCGGCAGATTGTCTCCTGTATCCGGCGACGGGGGAAGAAGTGCGACGGATATTATCCTTGATAAAGCGCTATGAATTGCCCTTAACGATCTTGGGAAACGGTTCTGACGTGTTGGTGCGGGATAAAGGGATTCGAGGCGTTGTCTTGGCGTTTGGACAGCCGGCCGCCTATATCCGACAGGAGGGAACGCGGCTCTTACTTGGCCCGGGAACACTTCTCAGCGCTGTGGCACAGTATGCGGCCGAACATGGCCTCACGGGATTGGAATTTGCCGCGGGGATCCCGGGCAGTGTGGGAGGCGCCGTATTCATGAACGCTGGCGCTTACGATGGAGAGATGAAGGACATTGTGTCTCGTATTGACGCGTTCGACGAGGCGGGGCGTGTGGTAGCGTACCGTGGGGAAGATGCGTACTTTGGCTACCGCTACAGTGTTTTTCAAGACAATAGTCATATTATTAACCAAATTGAACTGACTCTTGCTGCAGGCAATACCGAGGCCATTTGCCAAAAAATGACAGAGTTTAATGAGCGACGTCGGCAAAAACAACCGTTAGAATATCCCAGCGCAGGCAGTACCTTTAAACGTCCGCTGGGGCATTTTGCTGGTACCCTTATTGATGAGGTGGGGCTTAAGGGCTTTTCAATAGGAGACGCGCAGGTGTCGGAAAAACACGCCGGGTTCATTATTAATCGAGGTCATGCCACAGCTGGTGATATCCTGGCACTGATCGCCGAAGTACAGCGACGTGTCTTTTTGGCTCGAGGGGTTGAGCTGGTTCCGGAAGTTCGCATCATCGGTGAAGTATGAAAAACGAATGCGGGTGTTGAGCTGCATAGACACAGAAAAGTCTCGAGGATATGACCATAACGTTATCTATCACCTTGAGAGGAGCGTGGGGGAAGTATGAAATTACGGTTTTTGGGAGCCGCGCATACGGTTACTGGATCTTCGTATTTGTTAGAAACGAAAGAGACAAAACTCCTGATCGACTGCGGCATGTTTCAGGGATCGAAACGGATACGCAGTCTGAATTATGAAGATTTCCTTTTCAATCCTGCTGATATCGACGGGGTGCTCTTGACCCATGCTCACATTGATCATTGCGGTCTTATCCCCAAACTGTGCCGAGATGGCTTTAAAGGGCTTGTCTATGCCACCAAGGTAACCTGTGAATTAGCGGCGATCATGCTGCCTGATTCTGCGCACATTCAAGAATCCGATGCCGAGCTGCAAAATCGTAAAGGAAAGCGCAGCGGGGATGTGCCTGTTAAGCCGCTTTATTCTATTGATGATGCTGCGGCGGCACTGGAGCATTTTTCTGTCGTTCCTTATGATGAAGAACTCATTCTTACTGATCATATTCGAGTGATCTTTCATGATGCGGGACATATTATGGGGTCGGCCATCATCGAGGTTCTGGTCACGGAAAACGGCAAGACGACAAAGCTTGTTTTTTCCGGAGATTTGGGGCAGCCGGATCAGCCGATCATTAAAGATCCCTGTATTCTCTCCGGCGCAGACTATCTGCTGGTAGAATCCACCTACGGCGATCGCCGTCATCAGATATACGACAAGGAAGAAACTTTAGCGGAGATCATCAACGATACCATGGACCGGGGCGGCAACCTGATTATTCCATCCTTTGCCGTAGGGCGTACACAGACATTACTGTACTATTTCTATAAATTATGGAAAGCGGGGCGGATTGATGATGTTCCCATCGTTTTGGACAGTCCGCTGGCCATTGCCGCGACCCGGATATTCCTGCGCAACAGCCAGGAATTCGATGAAGAAGCCATTGAACTCTTAAAAAAGAGCGGCAGTATACCACAGATGCCACACCTCCGCATCTGTGAAACAGCTGCTCAATCAAAAGCGCTTAACAGCGCCGAAGGATCTGCTGTCATTCTGTCAGCCAGTGGGATGGCGGATGCCGGGCGCATTCTCCATCATTTGAAGCATAACCTTTGGCGACCGGAGTCTACCATTCTCTTTGTTGGGTATCAAGCGGAAGGTTCTTTGGGGCGTCGCTTGGTAGACGGATTAAAGCGCGTTCGCGTCATGGGGGAAGAGATTGCTGTACAGGCGCAGATTAAAATGCTGGATGGATTTTCCGCTCACGCTGACGGCGGGCAGATTATGGCGTGGGTGGAACATTTGAAAGCGCCAATACCAGCAAAAGTATTTATTGTTCATGGGGAAGCGCCAGCGCAGGAAGCCATGAAGGAAAAGTTG
>CAJPQU010000075.1 GCA_905372875.1 uncultured Schwartzia sp.
TCTGCCCCACAGGCCGCCTTGATCCCCGCCACGATCTCCCCCACGAGGCGAAAACGATTGGCCGCGTCGCCACCGTAAGCGTCGGTACGCTGATTAAAAGTAGGATCTAAAAAACGCGACAGAAGATAAGAATGGGCCGCGTGAAGCTGGACACCGTCAGCCCCCGCCCTTTTTACTCGCCGCGCCGCGGCGATAAACTCCTCCCGAATGGCCCCGATCTCTTCCCCCCGAAGTTCTCGGGCCGTCTTCCCCTTCTTTAAGGGCCGGGCCGTGACATCTGCTAAATCTTCGACGCCGATGGCCCGCGGCCCGGCGTGGGACAGTTGAAAAATGAGGCGGCTGCCGGCTTCATGAACGAGCTTGACGGCCCGGGCGATATCTCCGACCGCACGATCATCAAAGACGTTTAGCTGCTCCTCGTTGGCCCGTCCCCGCGGCGATACGCAGCAATGCCCGCTGATGATGAGCCCGATGCCGTTCTCGGCCAGCGTTTCGTACATGGCGAAATCCGCCTCGCTCATCCGCCCTTCGGGCGTTCCCAAGAAGCTGTGGGTTGCCGACCGCACCAGCCGATTGCGGCAGGACAGACACCCCAGCATAATCGGTTCATCTACACGTCCCATTCGGCTTCTCTCCCCATTTTTCTCATTTCTCTTCAGCTTCCCGCACATAGAGGCGATGATTGGGGAATTCCCCTAATTTCTGCCATTCATCCTTCCGAAAGAACTGATCAAAACGGGAATAAAAGCGGCTCTGCACCACCAGATAAATCCGCCGATCCGCCGGCAGATCCGCGATGTCAATGAAGGGCATGACATTTTTGGCGTTCCATGATTTGCCGTCGGGGCGCTTCTGGGCAATGTTCTCCGCCGTCTCCGCCTGATAGACGGGCAGATCGCTGTAATAGGGAATGGAGACCTTATAATCCCCGCAGTTGACTACCAGATCTCCCGGCAAGACGCGTTCCCGCAGCGTCGCCGCTACGTCCCAGCAGGAATACCCCCCATAGGTAACCACCGGCACAGCGACAAAAAATGTCAGGAGAACAAGGGCGGCCGACCAAACCGCCAGTACCCGCCGCGCCAACGTCAGACGATTCATGAGGAACCGCGCCGTCAACACGGCGATGGGAAGCGAAGCGGGCAGCGTGTACGTCGTATATTTCGTCGCCATCATCTGATAGAATCCATAGACAGCGACGGCCCAGACGACGAGGAACAGCTCCTTTTCGTCAAATTTGGGCAGCCGCCGCGCTTTGAACCAGCGCCATGCTGCCCAGGGAAGGGTGAAGGACCAAGGAAACAGCACAAAAAAGAAGAGAGCGCTGTAGTACCACCACACATCCCACATGGGATGCTCCGACTGGGTGGCCCGCAGGATATTGTGTACGCCTAAAAAATTATCGATAAAATCCTGCCCGTGGAGGGCGATCATCGGGCCGTACCAGAGGAGTGTCACGCCGAAAAAGAGGAGAAAACCCAGAGGCTTCATCTCCTTCACCGCCGCAAAATCCCGGCGCAAAAGGAGATAGATCGTCACGATGAACCCCGGCAGGAGAATGCCGATGGGGCCTTTCGTCAGCACCGCCAAAGCGGCCGCAGCATAACAAAGGTAATAAAGATTTTTATTCGTCCCCGTGTAGGCGAGATAAAAAAAGACCAGCACGGCGTTAAAAAAGACAAACAGGGTCAGATCGGTGATCACTGTCTTAGCGATGAGCCAATAGCCAAAGGAAGTTCCTAAAATCAGGGCCGACCATAAGCCAGTCTTCGCGTCATAGAGGCGGCGGGCAAAAAAATACGTCATCCCTACGCCGATGACGCCGAAAATCCCCGGGAACATCCGCGCCGCGAAATCATTCACGCCGAAGAGTCCGAAGGCCGCTATGAGCTCCCAATAGAAAAAGACCGGTTTATCATACCAATAATTTCCGAAGATCCGCGGCGAGATGAAATCCCCCGCCGCCAGCATTTCCTTCGCCGTCTGGGTATAATTCGTTTCCACCGGATCGGTGACGGGAATCATCCAGTTACCCAGCCAATAGAGGATGAGCGCCGCTGCCGCTAACAAGAGAACTTTCTGCCCTTCGCTCTTTTCCATCCCGTCACTCCTCTATCCGGCGAATATCCGCCCCCAAGGCTACCAATTTCGGCACCAAATGATCGTATCCCCGATCGATGTGGTGAATGTAGCCGATCTGGGTCTCTCCATCGGCAATCAGCCCCGCCAGCACCATGGCAGCTCCGGCGCGAAGATCCGTCGCCTTGACCTGACAGCCGGTGAGGGCGCCGACGCCTTCCACCACAGAGGTGCGCCCATCGATTTTGATGTTCGCCCCCATGCGCTTCAATTCGTCCACGTGCATGAAACGGTTTTCAAATACCGTCTCCGTCACCATCCCCGTGCCCTCAGACACCGCCAGCATCGCCATGAACTGTGCCTGCATATCGGTAGGGAAGCCGGGATAGGGCATGGTTTTAATGTCCACGGCTTGCGTCAGGCCGTCGCATCGCACCCGAATGCCGTCCACATGCTCCTCGATCTCCACCCCCGCTTCCTTGAGCTTGGCAATGACAGGTTTCAAGTGTTCGCTGATGGCGTTTTCAATGTAGACGTCGCCCCGGGTCATCGCCGCCGCCACCATATACGTTCCCGCCTCAATGCGGTCGGGAATGACCGTATAGGCCGCACCGGTGAGCTTTTTCACCCCTTCGATCTTGATGACGTTCGTCCCCGCGCCGCGAATCTTCGCCCCCATGACGTTGAGGAAATTCGCCAGATCGATGATTTCCGGCTCCTGCGCCGGATTTTCCAGCACCGTCTGCCCAGCGGCCATAGAGGCCGCCATGATGATGTTCTCCGTGGCGCCCACGCTGGGGAAGTCCAGATATATCCTCGCCCCCTTCAGGCCTTTGGGGGCCTTCGCGTCAATGTAGCCGTGACCGATCTCAATGTCCGCTCCCAGCGCCTCGAAACCTTTGAGGTGCAGGTCAATAGGGCGCGTACCGATGGCACAGCCGCCGGGAAGCGAAATCTTCGCCCGGCCGCAGCGCGCCAAAAGCGGCCCCATGATGAGAAAGGAGGCCCGCATCTTTCGTACCAGATCGTAAGGCGCCTCGTATTCCGTGATGTCGGCGCTGTCCACCCAAAACTGGTTGGCCGCCGCGTCGAACCGCGCCTTTACCCCCAGCGACTGAATGACCTCCGCGATGGTTTCCACATCGTCGAGGGCCGGCACCTCGTCCAAGCGGCTGGGCTGCACCTGCCCCAAGAGCGTCGCCGCAATGATGGGCAGCACGGCGTTCTTCGCGCCGCTGATCTTGACCCGCCCCCGCAGAGGGTGTCCGCCCTTGATGATTAACTTTTCCATGGAAATAAACGTTCCTCCCGCGGTGAGAAAACCCTTGTCGTGATTTTCCCGACCCGTATATTAATAGATTTTATCATGCCTGCCGGCCCTTGGCAAGGGGGCAAAAGGCCATATATCAGGAAGAAACGACGCGCCGGTAAAAAAGACGGCCCTGACAAGAACGCCGCCGGGCGTCTGGCAAAAATGTTCGGCGGTTAATCCTCATCTATGCTTTCTGCCGATCCGGCGGAACCTGATAAAGCACCAGATCAGGATTATTCTCTTGAATCCAGCCCAGCGCCCATTCGTTGTTCACCAAGAGGACCGGCTGATGCGCCCGATCATAGACAAACATCCCCCGGTCGGCCCCCCGCAGGGAGGCGGGGGTGACTTCCCGTCCATCTTGAAAGACCAGCCAGCGAGCCACCTCAAAGGGCTGCATGACCAGCTCGATCTCCACGCCATACTCACCCTTGAGGCGATATTCCAAAACGTCAAATTGAAGCGTCCCCACCGTACCGACAATGTAGGCTTCCGTCCCCGCTCCCGCCTGCTGAAAGAGCTGGATGGCTCCCTCCTGGGTGAGCTGTTCGATCCCTTTGACGAACTGTTTGCGCTTCATGGTGTCCTTCGCCTGTACCCGGGCGAATTTTTCCGGAGGGAACACCGGAAAATCCGCGAAACGGAATTTACTTCCCCCCTCGCATAGGGTGTCCCCAATGCCAAAGATGCCAGGATCAAACAATCCCACGATGTCCCCCGGCCAAGCCGTATCGATGATCTGGCGATCCTGGGCCAAAAACTGCTGAGGCTGCGCCAACTTGACAAGCTTCTCCGAGCGACTGTGCCAAACGCTCATATTACGGGTAAAGCAGCCGGAAACGATGCGGATGAAGGCCAGCCGATCCCGATGGGCCGGGTTCATGTTCGCTTGGATCTTAAACACAAAAGCGGAGAAATTTCCCGCCGCCGGATCGATAATCCCCGCCGAGGATTCGCGGGGTGCAGGAGGCGGCGCGAGGCGCAGGTATTCCTCCAAAAAGTTCTGCACGCCGAAATTTGTCATCGCCGAGCCAAAGAAGAGGGGCGTCAACTCGCCGCAGGCAATGCGGTCAAGATCAAAGGGCTCCCCCGCTTCATCCAGCAGCGCCACATCCTCTAAAAGCGCCTGATACGTCGCCTCCTCCAACCGGTCGGCCAGCGCCGGATCTTTGAGGTCGTAGGTCGCCGACGCCCGCGCCTTCTGACCGTGGGTCTCGTCGGCCTCAAAGAGTTCCACCCGTTTCGTCTGGCGATCATAGACGCCGCGATAACGGCCGTCGGATCCCACCGGCCAGTTCATGGGATAGGAGCGTATGCCCAGCACGTTTTCCAGTTCATCCATGAGATCGATGGGGGCTTTCCCAAAGCGATCTAACTTATTGACGAAGGTGAAAATGGGAATGCGGCGCTCCCGACAGACCTTGAACAGCTTTTTCGTCTGGGTTTCCACCCCCTTCGCTGCGTCCAGCACCATGACCGCGCTGTCCACCGCCATCAGCGTCCGATAGGTATCCTCACTGAAATCCTGATGCCCCGGCGTATCTAAGATATTCACCCGGCAGCCGCCGTAATCGAACTGCAGCACGCTGGAGGTCACCGAGATGCCGCGCTGTTTTTCGATCTCCATCCAGTCCGACACCGCGTGGCGCTGTGTCTTGCGGGATTTGATGGAGCCGGCCAAGTGAATGGCCCCGCCGTAAAGGAGCAGCTTCTCCGTCAGCGTCGTCTTCCCGGCATCCGGGTGGGAGATGATGGCAAAGGTTCGCCGTTTCTCAATCTCCTGCTTTAATTCCTCACGCAAAATCCTGTTTCTCCTCTCGCCTTTGGCGTCCAAAGAGAAGGGCGGCCTTTCCGCCGCCCTTCGTCATTTGGCTACTTTGACTTCCGTCCAAACCTTATCATACTTTGACAGGTTATCCCCCAAATCGTGGAAGAACTCGGCATTTTTCAGGAGTGCCTCCGACGGATAGGAAGCGATGTCCGCCTGCACCTCCGGAGGAAGCTGGCGCACCACCTCGGGGATCGGCGAAGCATAACCGATGTACTCGACGTTCTTCTTAGCGATGTCGGGGCGGGTCATGAAGTTGATAAACTCCTCCGCCTCCGCCTTATGCTTGCCCCCCTTGAGGATGACCATGGCGTCGATCCAGACGTTCGTACCTTCTTTCGGAATAGCGTACGCCAGATCAGGATTCTTTTCCATCATGAACACTGCGTCCCCCGACCAGACGACGGCCAAGGCCCCTTCCCCGGCGATCATCTTATCCTTGACCTCATCCACGACGTAGGCCTGCACCAAAGGCTTCTGAGCGATGAGGGCATCTCGGGCCGCGGTAAGCGCCGCATCGTCGCTGGCGTTCAGAGAATAGCCGCGAAATTTCAGCGCCATGCCGATGGAATCCCGCAGGCTATCCATGATAAAGATCTGCTTGGCATATTTCGGGTTCCAGAGAATGGCCCAGCTGTCCACCGGTTCCTGCACCATCTTGCGGTTGTAGATGATCCCGATGGTCCCCCACATGTAGGGCACCGAGTATTCATTTTGAGGATCGTAGTAGAGATTCTTAAATTTCTCATCAATGAGGGCGTAGTTCGGAATCTTCGTGAAATCGATTTTTTCCAGCATATTTTCCCGCCGCATCCGCTCGATCATATAATCCGAAGGGATCACCAAATCGTAATCACTGCCCCCCGCCTTGACCTTGACATACATGTCTTCGTTGGTGGCCCAGGTATCGTAAATGATGCGGATCCCCGTTTCCTTTTCAAAGACCTTGATCAGATCCGGGTCGATGTAATCCCCCGCATTATAGACTTTGAGCTCCCGCTTAGCCGTTTTCTCCCCACCGCAGCCGGAAACAATCAGCGCGCAGAGAGCCAGGACCAGCAGCCCCAAAGTTTTAAGCACCTTTTTCATATCGCATACCCCCTTTTCAATCTCGAACCCGTTTGACTTTCGACGCCGCTACCCGCCGGTTCACCGCCAATAGAAGGAGCAGCACCGTCAAAAAGAGCAGCGTCGAGAGTGCGTTGATGGTGGGATGGATGCCCCGCCGGGCCATGGAATAAATGAGAATAGACAGATTGTTGACCCCCGAGCCGGTAGTAAAAAAGCTGATGACGAAATCATCGATGGAGAGCGTGAACGCAAAGAGCGCCCCCGTCACGATGCCCGGCAGAATCTCCGGCAGCACGATGCGGCGAAACGCGTAAGCGGGACTAGCCCCAAGGTCAAGAGCCGCCTCGTAGAGATGAGCATCGAATTGCCGCAGCTTGGGCAGCACCGTCAAAATGACGTAGGGGACATTAAAGACCGTGTGGGCCAAAAGAAGCGACGTAAAACCTAAGTTCAGCTTTACAAAGATGAAGAGCAGCATAAGGGAAATGCCGGTGACGATATCCGGGTTCAAGACCGGCAGATATGTCAGATTCATGACGATCTTCTTTTCCCACGGACGCATCCCGCGGTACATGGCGAAGGCCGCCAAGGTGCCGATGATCGTCGCCAAAAGCGCCGCTAAAATGGCGATGGAAAGGGTGTAATAGAGCGCGTCCAAAATGGCCCCGTCCTCAAAGAGCGCCCCATACCAGCGAAAGGTAAACCCCTCCCAGCTGGCCCGGGATTTCGAGGCATTAAAGGAAAAGACAATGAGGACAAAAATGGGAAGATAGAGAAAGCCGAAAATGATCGCAGCGTAAAAGCGCCGCAAAAAGCGCATCACAGGAACATCCCGCCTCCTCCCTCTTTATTGTACCGCGACAAGAGGATCATGCTGAGAAGGATCAGCGCCAGCATCAGCACCGACACCGCCGAACCGAAACTCCAGTTGCCGATGACAAGAAACTGCTGCTCGATGACGTTGCCGATGAGCATGTACTGTCCGCCGCCTAAGAGGCGGGAAATGACGAAAGTGGTCACCGCCGGCATGAATACCATCAGCATACCGGCATAAACTCCCGGCAAAGACAAAGGAAACGTCACCCGGCGAAAGGAAGTCCAGGCGTCCGCCCCCAAATCCCCCGCCGCTTCCAAGAGGCTCCGATCCATCTTCGTCAGCACCGAATAGATGGGCAGGATCATGAAGGGCAGAAAATTATAGACCATCCCTAAGAGCACCGCCCCGTCCGTATAGAGAATATGGAGGGGGCCCAAGTGAAAAAAACGCAGGATGGCGTTGATGAGACCGTTTTTTTCTAAAAGCGTCATCCAGGCGTAAGTGCGGAGGAGGAAATTCATCCACATGGGGATGATGATGAGCATGACCATCATGTGCCGGTACTTCACGCGGCACTGGGCGAGGATCATCGCCATGGGATAGCCGATGAGAAAACAGACCAGCGTGGCCAGCGCCGCCAGCCAGACGGAATGTCCCAACACCCGAAGGTAAAGCGGCCCCGCCGCCTGCCGGATATTATCCAGCGTAAAGCCGCCGCTCCCCGCCCCGCCGGGAACGGTAAAAGCAAAATAGAAGATGAGCGCCAGCGGCGCCACCGTGAACATCAACATCCACAGATGGTACGGATACACCAGCCACCGTCTCTCCATCAACTTTCCACCCTCTTCATGACATGGATTTCATTGGGGCCGATGGTCATCCCCACCGCTGCCCCGGCCGGCGTCATGGCGGTGCTTTGCACCAGCCACTCGTAACCGTCGTCGGCGGTTACCACCATTTCATAGTGAACGCCCTTGAAGGTCACCGTGGTGACGGTGCCGGAGAGCATCCCCGCCTCAGCCTCCACAATGCGCACATCTTCCGGACGCACCACCACATCCACCGGAACATCTTCCCCGATCCCCCGGTCGACGCAGACAAATTCCCGCCCGGCGAAGGCCACCCGTTCGTCGCGCACCATCCGGCCCGGCAGGATATTGCTCTCGCCGATAAAATCCGCCACAAAGGGATTGCGCGGCTCGTTGTAGATATCCTCCGGTCGGCCGATCTGCTGGATGCGCCCGCCGTTCATCACCACCACCGTATCGCTCATGGTGAGCGCTTCTTCCTGATCGTGGGTGACGAAAATAAAGGTGGAGCCCACCTGCTTTTGAATGCGCTTTAATTCCACCTGCATGTCCCGGCGCAGCTTCAGGTCTAACGCCGAAAGGGGCTCGTCCAAAAGAAGCACCTCCGGCTCGTTTACCAGCGCCCGGGCGATGGCGATGCGCTGCTGCTGTCCGCCGGAAAGGGCCTCCACCGACCGCTCGCCGTAGCCTTCCAAATTCACCAGCGCCAGCATTTTCTCCACCCGGGCGCGGATCTCCTTCGCCGGCGTTTTTTTCACCTGCAGCCCGAAGGCGATATTCTCGAACACGTTCATGTGGGGAAAGAGGGCGTGGCGCTGGAACACTGTATTCACGCGCCGGCGATAGGGCGGCATCTGGCTGATGTCCTCCCCGTCGAACAAAATTTTTCCCCCGCTGGGCGTCTCAAACCCGGCGATAAGGCGAAGTGTCGTCGTCTTGCCGCAGCCTGACGGGCCTAAAAGCGTCAAAAATTCATTTTTCCGCACGGTCAGATTGATCTGATCCAAAACCGTATGTCCCTCAAAATGTTTTGTCAGCTCCACCAGTCTGACGATGCCCGTGTCCGGCATAAGCAACCCTTCTTCATCCTTAGGATGACATGGGCCAACGCCCATATCTTACGGAAGCACTGATAAATTCAGCCCATCCTCTTGGCACATCTTTTTCGCCCTGCCGACGTCAGCAAATCTTCCGCAGAGCACTACTCTGCGGAAGATTTATTTTCCGGCAGGACAAAAAATCTGCCCCAATCTGACAGACTTCATTTTATCAGTGCTTCCTTTATTATACATATTTTCTCCCGAAAAGAAAGCTATGATTTTAGAAAAGGCGGCTCGTCCGACGATTTTTCTTCCGCTCCTCCGCAGTGAGGACAGCCCGCTTTATCCGCCGGGATCGGCTGCCCGCAATCGGGACACGTCGGCTTCAACACCATGCCGCAATGGGGGCACCGGCTGAAACTCTCTGGCACGTCGCTGGCGCACTGGGGGCAAGTCACTTTCTGGCTCACGTCTACCGGATCCTGCCCTTCTTCCTTCTGCGTCAACGCGGTATCCCGCTTCCTTTTTCCCGCCTTGCACCGCCCCCAGAGAAGATAGACCAGCGCCACAGGAACAAACGCCGCCGTCCCCAGCCCCCAAAGGAGCGCGTATTCCAAGGGATAGCCGCGCTTTTTCGCGTCCCAAAACACCACGAGGCCTAAAACGATCAAAAGCACCGAACGCACCGGCATCCGCATTTCCTCCCTTATCGCTCCCCGTCTGTCACTCTACCGCAGCATGGTCACGGCGAATCCTCCAACGCTTTCTGCTGGCCCAGATAATAATCCACGAACTGCCGCGCCGTCCGTCCGCTGCGCCCTGAATGTTCCATCTCCCATCGCTGCCCGGCAAGGCGCAGCTCCTCCGGCGGCAGGAGGACGCCCGCCGCCCGAAGATAATGGTCGATGA
>CAJPQU010000076.1 GCA_905372875.1 uncultured Schwartzia sp.
CATCAAAAGGGAGAAAAAGCGGGTCAGTTCCGCCCCCTCGTAAAGGTCACGGGCCACCGCCCGGGCGGTGACGAGGCCGAAAGCGCCGGTGAAGCCTTGGAGAAAGCGAAAGGCGAGAAAGGATGCGATGTCGCCGCTCATGACGCAGCCAACGGTGGAGAAGAAGAAAAGAACCATGCCGAGGACCAGGGGCCGCTTTCGCCCCCAATGGTCGCTGATGGGGCCCGCGAAGAGCGGGCCGACAGCCATGCCGATCATGGTCATGGTCAAAGAGAGCTGGACGGTGGAAGCTCCCACGCCGAAGGCCGCCGTCATCACCGGCAGCGCCGGAAGATACATGTCGGTGGCGAGAGGGGCGAGGGCGGCCAGCATTCCTAAGAATACCATCCATAAAAGCCTGATTTTGTCCAAAAAAATTCCTCCCCGGGCAAAGGAAGCACGGATTCATTTGATCCGTGCTTCCTCAAAAGCCGCCGCACTGGCGCCCTCTAAATGTTATCTTTCCGCTTCGCGGATCATGATGCGCTCGATGGCCGTCGTCCGGTTGGTGGCGTCGTCGATGGTAAGGAGAATTCCCGAGTACACGGAGGGGCCTTCCGCCACTTCAAAGCGCACCGGCAGGCCGGTGATGAGTTTTTGCAGGATGCACTCGGTCTTTACCCCTAAAACGGAATTCCACGGCCCGGTCATGCCCAAATCGCTGATGTAGGCCGTTCCCTTAGGCAAAATCCGCTCGTCGGCGGTCTGGATGTGGGTGTGGGTGCCTACCACCGCGTTCACTCGGCCGTCTAAATACCAGGCGAGGGCCATTTTCTCCGACGTCGTTTCGGCGTGGAAATCCAGGAGAATGATGTCGCAGACGTCCTTCATCTCGCTCAGGAGGGTTTCTGCCTTTTGGAAAGGGCAGTCCATGGGGGGCATGAAGGCCCGCCCGGAGAGATTCATGACCCCCACCGTCTTGGTGCGCAGAGGATAGGCGCACCAGCCCCGCCCCGGCGCCCCTTCGGGATAATTGCCCGGCCGGATGAGATAGGGCTCGGCGTCGATGATCTCGCGCACTTCTTTTTTGTCCCAGATGTGGTTGCCGCTGGTGACGACGTCCGCGCCGCCCCGGAGCAGTTCGTCAAAGGCGGCGCGGGTCAGTCCTTTCCCGCCCGCGGCGTTCTCGCCGTTCACCACGACGAGGTCCACGCCTTTTTCCTGCCGCAGCCGCGGCGTATATTTAGCAAAGGCCGCCCTGCCCGGGCGGCCGATAACATCACCGATCATTAAAATACGCAAGCATATCCCTCACTTGTTGAATACCAAGACCCGGCCTTCTTCCCGAATGCCGATCATCCGATTCTGCACCCGGGCGATCTTTAAGGTGCCGATCATGTGATCGATGGCTTCCTCGTGGGCCGCGATGTCCAGCTCCACTTCTTCCGGCTCGCTGTCGGGGTCGCGGATGAGGATGTCGCCGAAATGTTCCCGCATGATGGTGGAGATCATGCTGATCTCTCCCTGGGAGATGGAGCGCATGTCCCGGATAATGTGGAAGAAAGCCGTGTGGCCCTGCCCCTCCAGGAAGATTTCGATGCGGGATTCGTCGTAGCCTTCGAGGCTGTGGTACGTCAGGATGCTCTCCTTGATGAGGCTGCCCACGGCCTCATAGGCCGACCGCTGGGGCACCTCCCGCAGGGCGAAGGAAAAGTGCAGGGCGTCGTCTCCCGGCTCGTAGCTTACCGTACCGATCTCCGGGTAGCAGACCAAAATGGAAACCAACAGATTGATCCCGTCCATATTCGGTTTTTTCCCTCTGCGAAAGCCCACCGGCCCCACCTCCGTTCCTGCGGCTGCGAGGGAATGCCCCCGCGGAAAAAAGGAGGATGTTGCAAATGATCTTTACAACATCCTCCGAAAATCCTTGCCGTACCTATACTATATACCTTTTATTTCGCATAGTCAACCACACGCGTCTCCCGAATGATCGTCGTTTTGATCTGGCCGGGATACTCCAGCTCTGCCTCGATTTTTTTGGCGATATCGTGGGCCAAGGCGATGGACGCCACATCGTCCACCTTGTCCGGCTTCACCATGACGCGGATCTCGCGCCCGGCCTGGATGGCGTAGCAGCTGTCGACGCCGTCAAAGCCCTTGGCGATTTCCTCCAAACGGGTGAGACGCTTCAGATAGGATTCTAAACTTTCACGGCGCGCGCCGGGGCGGGCGGCAGAAATGGCGTCCGCGGCCGCGACTAGGACCGCTTCCACGGTCGTCGCCTCCTCGTCGCCGTGATGGGCGGCGATGGCGTTGATGACTTCCGGCGATTCGTGATACTTCTTGGCGATATCGACGCCGATGGTCACATGGGTGCCTTCCCCTTCGCGGTCCACCGATTTCCCGATGTCGTGGAGGAGACCGCCGCGCTTCGCGAGCATCACATCGACGCCCAATTCGGCGGCCATGACGCCCGCCAGATGGGAAACCTCGATGGAATGGTTCAGCACGTTCTGCCCGTAGCTGGTGCGGTATTTCAGCCGCCCTAAGAGCCGGATGATCTCCGGATGAAGTCCGTGTACCCCGGTATCAAAGGTGGCCTGTTCGCCGGCTTCCTTGATGCGCTGGTCCACTTCCCGCTTCGCCTTGTCCACCATCTCCTCGATGCGGGCCGGATGAATGCGTCCGTCGGTGATGAGCTTTTCCAAAGCGATGCGGGCCACTTCCCGCCGCACCGGATCAAAGCCGGACAGAATGACCGCTTCCGGCGTGTCGTCGATGATGAGATCCACCCCGGTCAGAGTTTCCAAGGCGCGAATGTTGCGGCCTTCGCGGCCGATAATGCGCCCCTTCATCTCGTCGCTGGGGAGCGCCACCACCGACACCGTCGTTTCGGCCACATGATCCGCCGCGCAGCGCTGAATGGCTTGAGAGACGATGTCTCTGGCCTTTTTTTCGGCCTCGTCCTTCGCCTGCTGCTCGTATTCCTTGATCATCTTGGCCTTTTCGTGGCGCAGCTCGTTCTCTGTTTCCGACATCAGCATGGCCTTGGCCTCTTCCGCCGTCAGATTCGAGATGCGCTCCAACTCCGCCTTCTGCTTTTCGTGGAGAGCCGCGATGGTTTCCCGTTCCTTGATGAGTTCCTCGTCGCGTTGGATCAAGGTCTTTCTTTTCGAGGGCCTCCAATTTGCGATCCAGGTTCTCTTCCTTCTGGCTCAAACGGCGTTCCTGCCGGGATATTTCGCCGCGTCGTTCCTTTGTATCTCGATCCAGTTCCTGACGCTGGCGCTGGATCTCTTCTCGCGCTTCCAAGAGGGCCTCTTTCTTTTTGGCCTCGCCTTTACTCTCCGCGTCGGCTACGATGCGCTTCGCTTCTTCTTCCGCCGAGCCGATTTTTCCTTCGGCCTGCTGCTTGCGCGCCATGTAGCCGCCGCCCGCGCCAACGATTACCGCTAATATTACCGCCAATGATAATTCAACGATAATACGCACCTCCTTTTTCGTAATTTTTCCATTGTTTCATTTCTGAGCATAACAAAAAATGATAGTATGTGGCATAACTATACATAGGTATTGTAATGATTTTTCCCACTACTGTCAAGGCGCGGCCGACGGCGCGGCAGGGGAGAAAACCGCCGGATGACGCCCTTTCCGGGGCAAAAAGAGGGCTGCTCCGGATGAATCGAAAACGTCGAAATCCAATAAAAGATTGAATTTATTTTGCCGGCGTTTTATAATTAGAGACAGATAAGAATGAACGTGAAGAAAGAAGGGCTATTATGGATGTGCTTACTCTGTCTCGATGGCAGTTCGCCATCACCACGACGTATCATTTCCTCTTCGTGCCGATCACGCTGGGGCTGTCGCTCTTTCTGGCGCTGCTCCAGACCTACTCCTTGAAGGCCAAGGATGAGGAAACCCGGCGGGAATGTCGCGGGCTGGTGCAGTTTTTCGGCGTCGTGTTCCTCATCAATTTCGGCCTCGGTGTCGTCACCGGCATCGTGCAGGAATTTCACTTCGGCATGAACTGGTCGGAATACGCCCGGTTCATGGGGGACATCTTCGGCGCACCGCTGGCCTTGGAAGCGCTGTCGGCCTTCTTCTTGGAATCGACGTTTTTGGGTCTCTGGGTCTTCGGGCGAAAGAAGCTCTCGCCGAAGCTCCACTGTCTCTGCATTTGGATGGTGGCGCTGGCCAGCAATCTCTCGGCCTTTTGGATCCTGGTGGCCAATTCCTTCATGCAGCACCCGGTGGGCTACGCCCTTCGGAACGGTCGCGTGGAGATGACGGACTTTTTCGCCCTCATCACGAATCCCTACGCCATTTTGCAATTTGGCCACACCCTCTTCGCCTGCATGACCACCGGCGGCTGTGTCATCCTGGCCATCTGCGCCTATAAGATGCTGCAAAACGGCCCCGCGGCGCCGGCGTTTCGGAAATGTTTCGGGGCGGCGGCGGTCTACACCATCGTCGGCCTCATGGCGGCCATGGGCAGCGGCCACATGCAGGCCCAGCAGATCGGGCGGGTGCAGCCCATGAAGTTAGCGGCCATGGAAGCGCTTTGGGAGAGCGCCGATCCCGCGCCCTTTGCCCTCTTCGCCCTCATCGACGAGGCGAAGCAGGAAAATCCCGTGGAAATCAAAGTGCCCTACGCCCTCTCCTTCATGCTCTACAATCGCCCGGAGGGCGAGGTCAAGGGACTGCGGGAGCTTCAGGAAAACTACATGAAGCAGTACGGCCCCGATGACTATCAGCCTTCGGTGACCCTCGTCTTTTGGAGCTTCCGCATCATGCTGGCCACCGGCGGGATGATTTTAGCCATCGCGGCGGGGGCGGCCTTTATGCGCTGGCGCAAATTGGAATGGAAGTGGCTCCTGCGCCTCTCCATCTTGGGCCTGCCGCTGCCCTTCCTCAGCAACTCCTTCGGCTGGATCATCGCCGAGGTGGGGCGTCAGCCGTGGCTCGTCTACGGTCTGCAAAAGACCGCCGAAGGCTTTTCTCCCATGGTCAGCGCCCGGGACGTCCTGATCACCGTCGTGGGCTACACCCTCATCTACTTCGTGCTGGCCATCGCCGGCCTCTACGCGGCGCTTCGCTACATCCGCCGGACTCCCGCTGACGCGCAGGAATGGAGGAATATCTGATGGATCTCAATATCGTTTGGTTCATCCTCATCACCGTCCTCTTTTCGGGCTTTTTCCTCTTGGAGGGCTTTGACTACGGCGTCGGGCATCTCGCCCCCTTCATCACCGACGATTCCAAGGAGCGGCGGCTGCTCCTTCATACCATCGCCCCCGTCTGGGACGGCAACGAAGTGTGGATGATCACGGCGGGCGGGGCGCTCTTCGCCGCCTTTCCCCACGTGTATGCTACCCTTTTCAGCGCCTTTTATCTGCCCCTCTTCCTTCTTCTCATGGCGCTTATCCTGCGCGGTGCGGGAATCGAGCTCCGAAATCGCAGCGCCTTTCCCGAGTGGCACAATTTCTGGGACTGGGCCGTCTCTTTCGGGAGCGCCCTCCCGGCCTTCCTCTGGGGCGTCACGGTGGCGAACCTTTGCGCGGGCCTGGAGATCAACGCCAACATGATCTACATCGGGAAAATGCTGGATCTTCTGTCCGGCTACACCATTGTCGGCGGCTTGGCGTTTCTCTTCGTTTTCTCCTTCCACGGGGCGGCGTTCCTGCTCCTTCGCTTAGCACACAGCCCGCTGGAAGAGCGGGTATCGCGGATGGGGCGGCGCGTAGGAATCGTGGCCATCGCCGCTTTCGCCATCTACCTCGGTCTCACGGCGGTACACACGGACATCTTCTCCATGACCGTGGCGCCGCTGCTTCTCATTGCCGCCGCCGTCGTCTTCATCGTCGGCTACGGCTTCTTCTTCAAGGGGCGGCCGGTTCCCGCCTTCGCCCTCACTTCCGCCGCCATCGTCTTGACGACGGTGGGGGTCTTTGCGGCGCTCTTTCCCAACCTCATGATCTCCAACATGAACCCGGCGTACAGTCTCACCATCTACAACGCCGCTTCTTCCCCCTACACCCTGACCGTCATGACCATCGCCGCCGCCTGCCTCGTCCCGGTGGTTCTCATCTATCAGGGCTGGACTTACTGGGTCTTTAGAAAGCGCGTCACCCTCCACGACATGGAGCATTGAGGGGCGCGTCCTTACACAACAAAAACCGCCATGCCTGGCACAGAACTGTGTGGGGCATGGCGGTTTTTCTTTGGCTGCGGTATCGATCAGTATGTTCTTTCCCGGGAAAATTTTCTCCGAAAAATGTTTCACGTGGAACATTTGCTTGAAAAAGAAAATATCGTATTTCCTATATGGAAAAACGGGCGATGCAGCTTTATCCGCGGAGCGTCAGCGATTACTCTTTCATTTAGAGTTACTTTATCCCCCGCTTTTAATTACCTTTTTTTAGTTGCCGATGACTTTTTTAGACGATCCCTCCACGATAATGGCTTGCGCGTTATTGATCGGGCACAAATCCAAATGGGAAAATTCTTCTGCAATCTGAGCCGTCACTTTCTTAAACGGCGCGGTAAGATAATGGGGCAGGACATAGAAATCGATCAGATGCAGGCCGACATCATCCTTTTGCGAATAATTCCTCGGTTTTTCATCCATCCGTTCAATATATGAAATCGTTGGTGCGCATACAATCGCTCCGGCCGACTCGCCAATCAGCAGTTTTCCCTTGGACAACTGCTTCTTCAGCAATTCATCGATGCCATTCTTTCGTAATTGGTTGATGAGGAAAAATGAATTGCCGCCGGTAAAATAAATCACATCCGCAGTTTCAAAAACGGATTTGACCGCGGCATACTTCTCGCTGGCAATATCCATTTCTGTCACGGCGGCGCCCAGTTTTTTGAATAATTTCCGCGCGGAACCGACATAGCCCGTATACCCTTCATGAATGGACGCCGTGGGGATGAAAGCGACTTTTTTCCCTTCGATGGCTTCTTTCATCAAATTTCCTACATTGGAAAAATGTGAGCATAAAAATAATTTCATAATCCTGTCTCCTTTGCCGCTTCGATTTCGTGGAATTTATGTTCCTCGGAGTGGGTGATTCCCCTGACGAGGATATATGATCAACACAAGGGAACTTTGCCGACCATGTTGGCAAAGTTGACAGCGTGAATTCAGAGGTTGTTCTTTGTTTCCGGCAGTCTATGATAAAAGCCGGTGATAAATCAAAAAATCCTCGTCTTTAAAAACGTTGAAAATCACTTTCATCTGACTGCCGGTTTTTTCGTAGTATTGCCGGACCGTTTCTACGGCGATTTCGGCTGCCGGTTGGTTGGGGAACATGAACACGCCGGTGGAAA
Source organism: uncultured Schwartzia sp. (assembly GCA_905372875.1). Taxonomy (GTDB): domain Bacteria; phylum Bacillota; class Negativicutes; order Selenomonadales; family Selenomonadaceae; genus CAJPQU01. The sequence continues at coordinate 7,315 of CAJPQU010000076.1, forward strand.
TGCAGCAGAAGGCCACGGTGCGGCATTCGTATTCAGCGGCCAGCGACAGGCAGGCACGGTAGCAGGAGGCGAGGAGGTGGCGATGGGTCTCGGTCAGAGGGCCATTGACGATGGGGCCGACGGTGTGCAGAACGTATTTCGCGGGCAGGTTGTAGCCGGGGGTGATTTTCGCCCGCCCGGCGGGTTCTTCGACTCCTTGGGCCTGCATGATGGCAAAGCATTTTTCCCGCAGCTCCACGCCCGCCATGGTGTGGATTTCGTTGTCGATGCAGAAATGATGGGGGACGAAGCAGCCTAACATTTGACTGTTGGCGGCGTTGACGATGGCATCCGCCCTGAGCACCGTGATATCTCCCTGCCACAGGATCAGCCGGGGGTCGGCTTTTACCGGTGGGAGGGCGTCACTTTCCGTGACGCCCTTCGCCTTGGTGACGGCCCCCAGTACATCCCGTTCAGTGGCGTAAAACGCCTCCGGCAGCTTCGGCGCGCCGGGTCGTCGCAGATTGCAGAGGGTACGAAAGAGATCGAAGGCCGCCGCTTCGTCTTCCGGCAGATTATGCACCGCGTATTCGGGCATTTCTCTTTGCAGTGCCGTGATGAGAAAATGCAGCTGTTCCCGTCTCGTCATGTGCGGCTCCTTTCTGCGCTTGCGCTCTGGGGCATGGGCTTACATGTCCCGCGCCGGGGCGATCCGATGGCCGATCTTCGCCGTGAGGTGTTCTAATTTTTCCCGGGCCGCAGTTTGGCAAGGGAAGAGGACATAGCTGTCGCTGTCGATATCTATGCAAGCCATGCCGGCTCCCGCTTCTTTCCAATGGGCATCGATGACGGCGCACCACGCCGGGATATCTCCCTCTTCCTCCAGCCACGCCGCGTCGAGGGAAAGCCCGCTCTGGGCTATGCCGGACAGCTGGCCGACAAAGTAAAGGAAATCGACCTTTTCCTCCTTCCAATCCCGCTCGCAGACGTGGCCGCGTTCTTCCAGAATATCCACTAAGCCCAGCCAGCGGATCTTGTCTCGGTCCGAGGCATCGTCGATGCCGCGCTCGTCAAAGGTTATACAGTGGGCCGCAAAGAACGCTTCCGGATCGTTGGCGCAGGCGCGAACGGCCTGCCAGGCTTCTTCGTCGCCGGGGGCGATGATCCGAGCGATTTCTTCGAGGCACTGGCCTATCTCCGCCTCGTCGCTTTCCGATAAAGCCGGGGCAGGGCGTTGCTTTTCCGCGAGATCCGTCTCGCGTCCCGCGGCTCCGTGGGTGGTTGGCTTTTCTGTTTTTTTTCGCAGCCATTCCCATACTCCCATGGTTTCACCTCACGATATCATCAAACACTTCATCCATTGGCCGTTTTTCGGCACGGTGTCCCCCTTTGACCAAATTGTACGGCAAGGGACGGCGATTGACAATACAAAACAGAAAAATCTCACATGCCATGGATGTCTCAGGATGACAGGCGATCCAATATTTCTCCGATGTCGCCGTTGAGGCATAGGGCTTTGGCTCGAATTTCCGGGGGCGCGTAAGCTTCGCCGTAATTCAGGCAGACGTAAGCGGCGTTCGGCCACTCGGCGGTCATCCGCCAGAAGGGGAGCTTGATGATGCCCGGGGTGTTGGCGCCGACGCCCAACTCCAAAAAGGCCGTGGATTGGGCGCGGTGCTGGTGTAGGTAGGCGGCGTAGTAAGCCGCGTGGCGGTGCCAGCCTTCGTCTTCGACGAAGGTATCATCGGCGCGAAGATTCATGGCCATGGGTTTACCGCACCGGGGACAATGGGAAATCAGTTCTGCCGGTACGGTCATCTTGGGCGGCGCATCCGCCGGTAAACGCAGCGTGCCGCCTTTGACTGTGCAGCCCTGCGCCTCCACCATTTGCCGGATGATTTCCTCGTTATCGTAAGTGGCCGCATGGCAAGGCTCGCTGCATTGAAAGAGGCCGTAATCTCCTTGGGTATAGAAGAGACGCCGCTTAGGAAAGCCCGCCTTTTGAAAGCAATGATCGACGTTTGTGGTGAGGACGAAATAATCCTTGTCCTTCATCAGCCGGAAAAGCTGGTCGTAAACGGGACGGGGCGGGTCAGTGTAGCGATTGAGGAAGATGTATCGGCTCCAGTAGGCCCAAAATTCTTCCGGGGCAGCATAGGGATAAAAGCCCCCTGTGTACATGTCGGAGAAACCGTAGCGGTGGGCGAAGTCCCCGAAATAGGTTTCAAACCGTTTGCCGCTGTACGTATATCCGGCGGAAGTGGAGAGACCGGATCCGGCGCCGATCACTACCGCCTCCGCCGACGCTAAGATTTCCCGCAGCTGCCGGATCTCTTCTTCGGCGATGGTGTGTTCTTGTCCATGATTTTTCATCGTTAAGGCTCCTCGACGCACAGCACTTGGCCGTAGGTGGACGGTTACAGTCCATCGGCGCGTATTTTCTTCCCGCTTGCGGCTTCTCAGGGAAATTGTATGATACTTTGGGGTGGGTGGCAACAGAGATTTTAGGCGGGTGCAATTCTGGAAC
>CAJPQU010000077.1 GCA_905372875.1 uncultured Schwartzia sp.
CTAAAAGATCAAAATCATTAACGATCTCATCCAGGAAAGCATCCACTTCATCTTCGTTATAACCGCGAAAGTTCCGCCCGAACTCCTTATTGTGTATATCTGCCGCTGTTAACACACCTGGTCCCTCCCCTCACAAAAACCGCCGCAGCCAAACGCCTGTCCGCCCCTTTTTTGTCTGTCCGCTGATGGCAACCACTTCCACCCGGCCTCGCCCGCGCAGGGAAAGCATATCTCCCTCCTTAAGGGATTGAGCCGCATTCTTTACGGATTGCCAGTTGAGTTTCAACTTATCCGCTTCAATATCTGCTGCCGCCCGGCTACGAGACATACCAAACCCCGCCGCCGCTACAGCGTCTACGCGCAGGGAAGCCACCGTAGCACGAATGTCCTTCGTGCGTTCTTCCCGCGGAACGATATTCTGCAAATCTTCCCTCGTCGCCTCTACCGAAGTCGCACCGATGGAAGTCAAATGTTCCACAATAAAAGGAGCCATCTTCTTATCCACCAATATCCTAGCCGTTCCGGCGGAAACTAAAATATCCCCCGTCGTCGCCCGATCCATGCCAAGGCCCATGAGAGCGCCCAGTACATCTCGGTGTGTGAGGCGTAAAAAGGCATCATTCCATTCCACCCGCACCGCTGCGATGGAAAAATCAGGACGGCCGCCAAAATCTTCATGGCAAAAGGCGGATCGCTGTCGCTCCGCCCCGGGATACCCTCCGTCAAACCCTACAGTTAAGCCGTCATAATTGGCGGCCACTGTTTCTGCAATCTCAGCCCCATAAGGATCGAGAAATCCCGACAAACGAAATTTTTGCGTTCTTACCGCCTGTTCCGCTAAATCGACAAGACGGATTACCGTTTCTTCGCCTTCCGTCCCTTTGTAAAACCGGATCAATTTGTCCCGTCCGGCGGTCATGTTTTCTCCCCCAATGTTTTAGAGCGCTCCGTTGCCACCAACACAGCGTCTATAAGAGCTCCCCGAACGCTTCGTTTCTCTAACGCCTGCACGCCGGCTGCCGTTGTTCCCGCTGGAGACATCACTTGTTCTTTCAGCACCGCCGGGGCTTCCCCTGTAGTCAAAACCATCCGGGCGGCGCCCAAGAGCGTCTGTGCCGCCAGCATCGTCGCCGTCGGCCGTGGCAACCCCATCATCACCCCACCGTCGGCCAGAGCCTCAATCATCAGAAATCCATAGGCCGGTCCGCTTCCTGATAAACCAGTCACTGCGTCCATCCACTCTTCTTTAATTTTTACCACCCGTCCGCCAGCCGCCAGCAGGCCACAAACAAAAGACATATCCGTTTGCTCTGCACGATCATTCAAGGCGTACGCCGACATGCCTTCGCCGACAGCCAACGGCGTATTCGGCATGACTCGTACCAGGGGATGATCGGGAAAAACTTCTGCCAGCTTTGCCAATGAGAGTCCCGCAACAATGGATACAAGGACGGCATTCGACTTCATCCGTCCCTTAATCTCCTCCATGGCCATCACCGCTCCCGACGGCTTCACCGCCAAAACGACGATATCCACCTGGCCGATAAAAGTATCCGCACCTACCTCGGCCCGCACTCGATAACGGTCGTAAAGCTCGCGACAACGCGCCTCCTTATGATCGGACACATAGATATGAGTCGGATCAAGCCCCCATTTTTCTGTCATTCCGGCAATCATAGCGGCGGCCATTTCCCCTCCGCCGATAAAACCGGTTACTTTTTCCCCATGAATCGTCATTTTTTCATCCACGGCAAATCCATCGGCCCCGTACTGCGATCCTGGGTATAAGCCACATTTACGTTACTGGGGGCACACAGAAACACATTGCGGCCTACTTTTTTTATATCGCCGGCCAGCGCGTAAGTCGTCCCGCTGATAAAGTCAATGATACGCTTAGCGTCTTCCGCATCCGTATTTTCAAAATTGATGACTACGGGCTTCTTTTCTTTCAGACAGTTCGCAACCTGCTGTACATCATCGAAAGAGCGTGGCTCAATGACGACTACCTTCATTCGGGAAAATTTACTATTGGCAGCCGTACTAATGTTCACCACATTATCCGGACGCGGAAGGCCGTTCCCTAAAGATTCCTGCTCCCGTTCGTCCTCTCCCCCGGGGTTTGACAACCCCATCTTCCCACAGACTTTGTCAAAAATTTTCATCACGACGCCTCCACTCTATAATATCGTCCCGTTACCACAGACATGTATCCAGACGGATTCTACTCCTCTGATATAACCACCAACCGTAAGCTTCGCTGTGCTCGCTTTTGTTAAGTGTCCAGGTATATATTCTCACTAAGCTCCTGCTTCCCTAACGGTCGCACTCGCTAAGTGTTCATATTATACCATTCTTGCTGGTTTATTGCCACCGCTTCCGATTGAATCGCCAAAATATAGCACACCGCCAGGAAAAGATATCCCCCCCGCAACCGCTTTGCCTTCTCCAAATTACTTGCAGAAAGAGGTGCGGCAAAAAATAAGTTCCCATCTCACCTGTTGACAATTTCCCCCAAGGAAGCCAACAGATTATCCGCTTGCTCCTTTGTCATGAGAATTTCCCGCGGCTTACTGCCCACGTTGGGGCCAATGATCTTTAGCTCTTCCATGGTATCAATGAGCCGTGCTGCCCGTGTATAACCGATACGAAAACGACGCTGTACACTTGACGTAGAGGCTTGTCCGGCACTCAACACCAAATCTACTGCCGGAGCTAAAAGTTCATCTATAGAGACAGTGGTAGAATCGGTATCTCCCGATTCGTCTGTCGCTTTTTCTGTAAAATCGATCAAATCTTCATTGGGAACCGCCTGCTGCCCCTGAGCACGAATATACTCCATCAGATGTTCGATCTCCTCGTCACTGATAAACGCCCCTTGTACCCGAAGAGGCTTCGCGGAACCGACAGGAGAAAAGAGCATGTCACCGTTTCCTAAAAGTTTTTCCGCGCCGCCCCGATCCAAGATCGTACGCGAATCCGTAATCGAGGAAACCGCAAAGGAAATACGCGACGGAATATTGGCTTTGATTAGGCCGGTAATGACATTAACCGAAGGGCGTTGGGTAGCCAACACCAGATGAATTCCCGCGGCTCGTGCTTTCTGAGCCAGGCGGCAAATAGCATCTTCCACTTCGTGGGAAGCCACCATCATCAAATCCGCTAATTCATCAATAATAATGACGACCGCGGGCATTTTTTCTTCGTCAGCCGCCACGCGATTATAATGCCGCAGATCCCGAACCCCCGCCTGTGCGAATTTAGCATAGCGATTTTCCATCTCCCGTACCGACCAATTAAGGACAGAAGCCGCTTTTTGCGCATCAGTCACTACCGGAGCCATAAGATGTGGAATATCGTTGTAGCTGGAAAGCTCCACCATCTTGGGATCGATGAGAATGAATTTAACTTCATCCGGCGCAGCTTTAAATAAAATACTGGTGATCAGGGTATTGATACAAACAGACTTGCCCGATCCTGTGGCCCCTGCCACCAAAAGGTGTGGCATTTTCGCCAGATCGGCCAGAATTGTCTGCCCGCCGATGTCCATGCCCAGCCCCACCGTCAATTTGGAAGAAGCGGCGGCAAAAGCTCCCGTTTCCAATACATCGCGCAATTGAACACTATCTAATTTTTTATTTGGCACTTCAATGCCGATAACGGATTTTCCCGGCACCGGTTCAATGCGAACCGAAAAAGCAGCCAGCGCTAAGGCCAAATCATCCGCCAAATTCGTAATTTTACTGACTTTGACCCCCGGAGCCGGTTCCACTTCGTAGCGGGTCACCGCCGGACCGTGGCAAGCGTTTACGATCATGGCTTTGACGTGAAAATTTTCCAACGTCTGGGTCAGAATCCGGGAATTTTCCGCCATTTCCTGCGTCAGCTGCATATTCTGTACCCGATCATGACGGCGCAAAATATCGGTTACTTTAGGAAGGATATAAACACCTGTAGCGACTGACGCCGACACAGGATCGCCCCTTTTGGCAGGCGCCGCCCCGCCATCCATCGCGCCCGCTTCTGCCGAAGCATCCGGCATATCACTTTCCGCCGTCGGAGCCGCAGCCAGGAATTTCTCTCTTGACGTGTCCTTCACCGAGATATCTTCTATTTCAGCATCTGCCCCCTTCTTCGCGGGAAAAAATGCAGCTTCGTCTGAACTCATACCACCAAAAGATAAGGCCGCCGCCATATCGTCGACCGGCTCTGATTCCGTCGGCAGCGATTCATTATCCATCGCCTGTTCATTAGACGACTGCACCTTCGGTCCCTGTGCTTCCATCGGTGGTTCAGGCCTGACCAAAGAAGATTTCTCCGCCGCTGTTTTCTCCTCCCGCACTTTAGTCAAAAGAGCGGCCGCAGCCAAGCGCCGTCCTTCATCATTGTCCAGTGTATCCCGAAAAAAAGAAAAGGAAGGCGTTGCCTTCATATCACGAGGGAGTGTGCCTTCCTCCCCCTCGTATGACGACCTCGCATTCTCTTCCGATAAAGGAATTGAGTCTGAAAAGCGGGTATCCTTCTCCTGATCATACAGATTATCTGCTCCGTTTCTCTCCGATAAAACAGAAGGCGGTGAAACCGGCGATGAATAGAGATGGCCGACTTTTTCCCGGGCCACAGCCAAGCTTTCTCTTGCTTTTCGGCTCGTTTTGCTAACGCCGGAAGCCAACGACCATGAAGTCACGATTAACAAGGAACCGACAGCCACGGCTCCTAAGAGGATCATACTGCCTGTAGCACCAAAAAATTTTCGGACGAAAAAAAGAAGACCGCCCCCCAAGAGACCGCCACCCAGTGGCAAACTGTCGGGCAATATCTCCGCCCCTACCGGAATAACGAAATGATGATACATTGCCAAGAATGAAGCAAACAGGGCAGCCATGCCCGTCGTGCCACGAGAAAGGCTGAGCCCCTGATGTCTAAGGATGAAGCGCAGTCCGATCCCGAACAAAAAAGCCCCCGCTGCCCAACTGCCCACGCCAAAAAAATAGCGCAAGAGCCTCGCAAAATAAAAGCCCACAAAGCCCACATTCCAACCGAACAAGCCGCCGATAGAAATGATCGCGCCCGTCAAAAAAACAAGTCCGATCAATTCGTATCCGCGACTTTCCGAGGTCTTTTTTATGGGACGTCTTTGCCTTCTTTTACGTTTTTTTTCCAACGACCATCACCTGAAACATCAATGAGATATACGCATCGCGCAGCGATTGGCTTCGTAGCAAATGCGTTCTTCATCCAGTGAAAGTAATTCTCTCTTTTCCATCAGTACCCTGCCGTTGGCCATGACGGTATCGACAGAACGGCTGGAGGCTGAGTAGGCTAAGAGGGACACAAGGTCAAACTTCGGGCACCATTCCGCCCTGCTCATATCCAAGAGGACGATATCAGCTAAGGCCCCCTTCTCCAACCGTCCCAGATTTTTTATCCCGACCGCCCGAGCACCTTCTTCCATCCCCATGCGCACTGCTTCCCAAGCAGGAACCGCCAAGGGATCCAGTGTATGCACCTTATGGAGAAGCGCCGCTAAACGAACTTCTTCCAGCATATCCAAATTGTTGTTGCTCGACGCCCCATCGGTCCCCAAGGCCACGCAAAGTCCCGCCTTCAGCATCTCGGGCACCGGTGCGACTCCACTGGCAAGTTTCATATTGCTCCCCGGATTATGGGCCACCCGCACGCCGTATTTTTTCATCAGGGCAATATCTTCCGCCGTCACATGGACACAATGCGCTGCCAAGACGCCGCACTCCAATATCCCCACCTTTTCCATCAGGGCGATAGGCGTCATCCCGTGTTCTTTCAGGCAATTTTCCACCTCGCCCTTCGTTTCTGAAAGATGGATGTGAACTTCAGCCTGGTACTCTGCAGCGGCTTCCGCCACCTGCCGCAAAAAGTCCGGCGGGCAAGTGTATGGAGCATGAGGACCAAACATAACGGTCAGGCGTCCCTCCCCCGCACCATGAAAATTCTTATACAGTTCCTTATTCTCTTCAAGGGCTTGCTGTCCATTCGGCGCCACGCCGATCATCCCCCGAGCCAAAACGCCCCGCAAACCGGATTCGAGGGTGGCTTCCGCCACTTTATCCATATCGCCGTACATGTCGGCAAAGGTAGTGGTACCGCTGCGAATCATCTCCACTGCCGCCAACATGGCACCCCAGTAAACATCCTCTTTCTTCATTTTGGCCTCCACGGGCCAGATTTTATTTTCCAACCAGTCCATGAGCTTCATATCATCAGCGTAGCTGCGCAGCAAGGTCATGGAAATATGCGTATGGGCATTGACGAAACCGGGAATAGCAAACTTTCCGGTTCCATCAATAATCGTATCCGCCGCCCAATTTTTCTCCGTCTCCCCCACGGCGGCGATGGTCTGCCCTTCAACAGCTAAATTCCCCTGGGTCACGCACCCGTCAGGAAGCAAGAGGGAAGCGTTCTTGATTAAGGTTTTCATTATTTCTCCTCATGCCTCGTCTAAATATTTTTTCTGCTCCGGCGTCAATTTATCAATGATAATTTCCATGGAAGCCAACTTGATCTCGGCAATTCTCGTGTTGATCTCCTCCGGCATGAGGTAAACCTCCGGCTTCATATCCTGATGATGGTGCAACAGATGAAGCGCCGAGAAAAACTGCACAGCGAAGGAAAGATCCATGATCTCCGCCGGATGACCATCCCCCGCTGCCAAGTTGACGAGGCGGCCTTCTGCCAAGAGATAGAGCTTACGTCCATCTTTTTGCTTAAATTCTTCGATATTCGTGCGCACCGTCTGGCGAGAAACCGACTGGCTTTCCAATTCGGGAATATTGATCTCCACGTCAAAGTGCCCGGAATTGGCCATGATGACTCCATCCTTCATATCGGCAAAATGGCGCGCCCGAATAACATCCTTATCCCCCGTAAGGGTCAGGAAAATATCGCCGATCTTTGCCGCCTCATCCATGGGCATGACCCGAAATCCGTCGAAAACCGCCTCGATGGCCTTGATGGGATCCACCTCGGTGACGATGACGTTAGCGCCCAGCCCCTTGGCTCGCATGGCGCAGCCTTTACCGCACCAACCGTACCCGGCAATGACGACATTTTTCCCGGCGATGACGAGATTCGTCGTTCGCATGATGCCATCCCAAGTGGACTGCCCGGTGCCGTAGCGATTATCGAAAAGATATTTACAGTAAGCGTCGTTGGCAGCGATCATGGGAAATTCTAACTTTCCCTTGGCCGCCAGCGCATGGAGGCGATGCACGCCGGTGGTCGTCTCTTCGGAACCTCCCAGGATCCCGGGCAGAAGCTCGCGGCGCTTCGTGTGGAGCATAGAAACGAGATCACCCCCATCGTCAATGATGATCTCTGGGCGGGTATCTAGCGCCTTCGCCAAAAACTCGTCGTATTCCTCCGCCGTGCAGCCGTGCGTAGCGTAGACCAAGACCCCGTCCTCTACCAAAGCGGCAGCAATGTCATCCTGCGTGGAAAGGGGGTTACTGCCGGTGATCGCCACCTCCGCCCCGGCGTTTTTCAACACTAAGGCCAAATAAGCCGTCTTAGCTTCCAAATGGATCGTCATGACGATACGCTTCCCGGCAAAAGGCTTCGTTTGAGAATACTCCGCCTCGATTTGATTTAAGACCGGCATAAAATTTTTCACCCACGCGATCTTATCGTGCCCCGAAGGGGCCAAAGCGATATCTCGGATCATTGATTTCATGTTGCTCCTCCTAAAAAATAAAATCATCAATCTAAAAAACTTGTCTTTTATTATACCATACTCACTAAACGCAGGCCGGACGCCCCTCCCCTTTAAAAGTGTTCCGGTATATATCTCACTATGCGCCCGCTCCCTGCGGTCGCGCTCGCTAAGTGTCCATATTATAGCACAGATACAGCGAACGGAACAAGGGAACGCTTGATGGATCAGGTGGAAGCGACAAAAGCGACCTTATTAAAAGCTGCCTGATAGAGTTGGATTTGTCGCGACAGAAGCCAATCTCCTATCGCTTTCCCTCTGAGCCCCTTCGGTGCATCCGTGCCGCGAACAGACTGGATGAGGCGTAGATATTCTGAGGCATGCGCCAAATACGACGGCAAACTGCCGTGATCTTTTTGAATGATGAGAGAAAATCCTGCCGCCCCAATGGGAAGTCGACTAAGGGCCAGCAGCAAACGTACGATCTTTCCCGGTTTATTCAAACGCGGCGCCCGCATGTGTTCCGCAATAACGAAGCGAGCCGTTTCCCGCCATCGTGTGGAAAACGGCAGACGTTTTCCCCACGCATCTAAAACCTCTATGCCACGGTCTTCATGATCGTAATGATGCGGGAGCATCTCCGATGGTGTCGTCCCTTTTCCTAAATCGTGAGCGAGCGCCGCAAAACGGGTGACAACATCTTCATTTTCTGCTGCCACTGCGTCCACGATGTACATCGTATGCTCAAACGCATCGCCTTCAGGATGAAAAAAGGCCGGCTGGGTCTTGTCGATCAAGGCATGAATCTCGGGAAAAACAGCCTCTAAAAGGCCTGCCTGCCGGAGGACGCGAAAAAAGACCGATGGACGCGGCGAAGAAAGCGCCCGCGTCAGTTCCCCTAAAATCCGCTCCCCCGGCTCTCGGCACAATTCGTCTTGACAAGCCGTCATATAGGAAATTGTTTCCGGCGTAACAGAAAAATCAAATTCGGCCGCTTGTCGCGCCGCCCGCAGGGCACGGACCGGATCGTCCATAAAATGTGAAGACACAGCGCGAATGAGGTGTTTGTCAATATCGTTTTGCCCACCGTAGGGATCGATGAGCCTCTCGCCCGGCAGTTCCATGGCCATGCTGTTTATGGTCGTGTCCCGTCGAAAGAGATCCTCCTCGATGGTGACCGTGCCATCAGCCTCTACCGCAAACCCCCGATACCCAGTGCCCCGCTTTCGCTCCCGCCTCGCCAAGGCGATCTCCGCCGACCATTTTCCCATTGGTAAAAGAAAAACCGGAAACGAAATTCCCACACATTTCGCTTCCGGAAAGAGCGCGGTAAATGCCTCTGCCGTAAGACCGGCAACAACATAATCCTTATCCTTGGGTGAGACCCCACGCAATTGATCCCGTACCCAGCCGCCAACCGCATAAACTTTTCCTCCGGCCGCCCGTACCTGCTTTACAAAGGCCATTTCCTGCATAAAAACTACCTCAAACCTTAGTGCTCTTCTTTTACGATATGCGCACCTCGCCGCTCAATGTCCAAGAGCAGACACCGCGCCTCAATTTCATGGGCGCGAAACGCATGTACCATCGCATCGCCGATGGCGGCTTCTTCTCCCAAAGTATAAGCCATCAAGCACGGCCCTGCCCCACTCATGGCCGCCCCCAAAGCGCCCGCTTTCTTGGCCGCATCCATCACATCATACATACCGGGAATGAGTTCGGCCCGATAAGGTTGATGAAGTGCGTCGTCAAAAGCATGGCGTAAAAAGCGAATATTTCCCTTGATGAGCGCGCCCACCAAAAGCGCCGCTCGGCTGACGTTAAACACCGCGTCGGCAAGAGGAACCGTCTTGGGCAACGCGTTCCGCGCCAAGCGTGTAGACAGATGAAACGACGGAATCGCCACCACCAATTTTAAGGGAAGACGCGGCAAAAAAGAAAA
>CAJPQU010000078.1 GCA_905372875.1 uncultured Schwartzia sp.
GCCTGATTCTGTCCCGCCGCCCGGAAAATGATAAACCGGTTATTCATGTAAGGATCGCTGAAAAGAATATTTTCTTTCCGTTTGGGTGTGATATCAAGCCCGTTCCATAGCATATCCACTCGCCCACTCTTCAATTCCGCCTCTTTGCTGGCCCAATCAATAGGCTTAAATTCCACTTCGCCCCCCATTCTTTTCGCCGCTTCCGTAGCTAAATCAATATCAAAGCCCACAATTTTATTGTTTTCATCCACAAAGCCCATGGGGGGAAAATTATCGTCCAACCCTAAAACAATCTTGTTCTCGGTTTCCTTCTTTTCCGTCGCTGTCTGGGGTCCACTACCGCAGCCTGTTAAAATTCCCATCGTCAGCATCAACATCATACAAATTGTTAAAAAATTTTTCATCGTCCAATCCCTCCATCTTTTATCATCCTATGAATACTACTATATCACCCCATCAGGAAGCCACAGGCCTCCCTCACAGGGAAAACATACCGTTGTCGAAATTGATGGTTCCTTTGGATCAGCCATAATCATGCCTCCCGGCTGCAAGATACGCAAGCGTCCGCGCTCCTCTTTCTCTGACAATGTTAAGGCCAAGGCTAAACTTCCGGAACCACAGGATTTTTCATATACTCGACTGCCAGTTGCCGCCACGCCGATATAAGGACGAATCTGCCAGGTATCCATCGCCTGTCGCCAATAGGGGATAACTCCATAGGCATCTGCTCCGCTTATCTTCGCCACCGCTGTCAAAAGTGCATCGTATTGCACTTGATCAGGAAATGCCGTCGTTTCAAAGCAGAAATGACCAATCCCGGGAAAAGTCACCAATGTACCGGAAAACCTCTGCCCCGCCGCCTCCATGGCAACAGGGCGCATTGTCAAAGCCTCCGGCATTTTCCCACGAACGTCAAAACATCCCGCCGCTATCCTTTCTACCGCATACGGGAGAGGCTTTTCCGTTCCGGAACAGATAAGAAAAAATTCCTGCCCTGGCGCTGCCAGTCCCTCTTTTACCACCCATGCCCCAAGGGCCAGCATCGCGTTGCCGCAAAATTCTCCGCCAGCCATCTCCAAGTGAAAAAGCACCTCTCCATTCTGCAAAGATGACAAAAAACCAACCTGTTCCGCCGCCAGATACTCCGTATCCATTATTAAACCGGCCACCGTTGCATACGCCGCCCGTGGCACCTTATCTAATATAAACACCGTCGTATTGCTGCACGGACTGGCTTTCACAAATCGCAGATGCACTCCGCTTTCCTCCATTAAAGTATTAGCGCAAAATATTATACCAAGAAATATTAATACACGCAAGTAAACAACAACTGAGCCTTGATTTTCGACAGAATCAAGGCTCAGAAGATAGCGCGAACGAGGGGATATGATGAAATTTATACCTACCGGAACCAAACCAGAAAACAGGCTAAACGCTGATAATGCGACATGATCTGGGATATTTTTTATTCTGATACGCTTTAAGTTTCATCCACATCCACCGGGGGAACCTTCGCGTGAATAAAAGCACAAGCACCACCTAAAAGGAGGAAGCCGACCGCTAAACCGGCATAACCGTTTTGTGTAAAGCCGTCCACAAGGTAGCCGACAAAACTACAGGTAATAATGAGTAGGACGTAAGGGAGCTGAGTACTCACATGATCGATATGGTGGCATTGGGCCCCCGCTGATGCGAGAATAGTGGTATCCGAGATAGGTGAAGCATGGTCTCCCGCTACCGCTCCAGAGAGAACGGCCGCCACCGAAAGGACAAGCCCTTGATAATTTTCCACCCCAATAACCGCCACAGCAATGGGAATTAAAATCCCGAAAGTACCCCAGGAAGTTCCCGTAGCAAAGGCCAAGAAAGACGCTACCAGGAAGAAGATGCCCGGCAGAAAAAGGCCTAGGGAAGCGTTGGCATTGACCAAATGCCCCACGTAACCACCCAAATTCAAATATTTGTCACTGACAATCCCCGACATAGTCCACGCCAAACAAAGGATGAAAATAGCTGGAACCATTGCTTTGAAACCAAGGCCGAAACACTCGCAAAAAGCGGGAAAAGAAACGATCTTCCGCGGAAGATAGAGAAGGGCTAAAAATACAAAAGCGATAAAGGAACCTAAAACCAGCGATTTAGACGAATCACAGTCGGCGAAAGCCTCCGTTACGGATTTTCCTTCATAAAGGCCACCAGTATAAAGCATGCCGAAAATACAGGCGACGATAAGGACAAAAATAGGCAACAGTAAATCGAGGATAGTGCCCTTGCCGTGTTGCGCCGTATATTCTGACTCCGTATCGGCATATTCCTCCGCCACAATGAAGTTCTCGCTGTTTTTTCGCACCGCTTGTCCCATAGCAGCAAAATCTCGCCCCGTCCAAACAAGGAAAAGCATAAAGCACATGGTCAAAATCGCATAAAGATTGATAGGGATCGTCTGCAAAAAGAGACCAAACCCATCAAGGCCGCTCCCTTCTGGCAGCGATGACCCTACTGCCGCCGCCCAGCTGGACACAGGCGCCATAATACAGACCGGGGCCGCTGTAGCATCTATAATATAAGCTACTTTAGCCCGCGCCACTTTGAACTTATCTGTAATCGGCCGCATCACTGTCCCGACGGTAAGGCAGTTAAAATAGTCATCAATAAAAATAACGATACCCAAAAGAGCCGTCAAAAGGAGAGCACTGCGCTTCCCGTTAATCCGGCGGCTGGCCCATTCCCCGTAGGCAGCTGTCGCCCCAGAACGAGCGATGGCCGCTACTAAAATTCCTAAAATGACTAAGAACACCAAAATATTGACATTCTTTCCTACTTTTTCTTCCATGACCGCAAACATGGTCAAGATCGCGGCAAGGATGTTTCCTTCTGTGTAGAAAAGGGCCCCCGAAAAAATACCAATCAGAAGCGACATATACACTTCTTTTGTCACCAGCGCCAACACAATGGTTAGTACCGGCGGAAAAACTGCCCAAGCTGTTTCTGCCATGGATATATCCCGTCCTTATAAAAAATATGATTGAATCTGCCACTAAACACCCATGAAAATCTGACGTCATGAACATCCGGCGATTTGAGCGTCATTTTCGCGTTTACGCGCTGGGTCGCTTAGTGGTTTATTATACCAATATTCCGTACGTATCGCCAGCCAATTTGTGAGATTCTTCGATGCCCCTTACTTCAATCCGTTTTGACTTCTTCAAATATCCGCAAAATATCCTGTCCGTACCGACGCCCTGGCACCGCCCATTTTCCATTAAGGCCTACCCAGGTATTTACCTTCCCGTAATATTGCGGATATTTTTCCCGCAGTACCTCATAGCGTTCATCTAAAATCGGCTGTTGTGGCAATCGCGTCGTAGCATAAGCCATCAAGTGTTGAATGTGCGCCCTTACCCCGCGCCGAGGCGTAGCAAAGAATTGACCTCGCACCCCTCGCCCTGTAGCTCCGAGACCACAGTAATTGTTCTGAGATGGCTGCACATCGCCGCCGAAAGCGAAACACCCGGTTTCCTTAATGGCCTGGCAGAGGGCGAGATCGGCACGTACTCCTTCACTTTCTCCCTCCTCATAATAGTAGTGGACTAATTCTTCCACTGTGCAGTTAAGCTGCGGGTTTGAATTTTTCCGATGAATGTAGCGGACGAATTGTTCCTCACGAAGCTCTGGTTCACCCAATATCTTCACTTCAGTATACGCAGCTTCTTCTCCGGCCGCACTACCTTGCAATTCATCTGCTACTGCCTGACGTATCTCCGGCAAAAGGACATAAAGGTTGTATCCGGGGCAAGCGGTGTCATAATTGACGTCCCGATGCCCGACAATCGTATATTCATTTGGTGTCAGGTGATAGTGACGGCACAGAAAGGTCAGCAGATGAATGAGTGAATCAATCTGTTCTCCCGTCGGTATTTCCTCATCAAAATTACCCGAAAGATTGATCCCCACGGTATGGTAATTGCCTCGATAGGCATGGGCACCAATGGTAGCCAACGGACGTCCCCGCTCGATGGTACCGTCCTGTCGAATGACATAGTGATAACCGATCCCTTGCCATCCGTTACCGATATGCGCCTGATGAATGCGTGACGAAGAAACATCACCGTCTGGAACCCCTACGTGATGAAGAACAATGGCGTCTGTCCACGGACGAACCAGCAGGGGGCCGAAAAAAAAGAAATTCGTCTCTACAACATTTAGTCCTTCGTCCGGGGGCCGGTCTTTCATCGGATCATACACCGAATAGCCTCCGCCAAAATCCACATAGGGCGGAAGATTTGATTTCTCTTTCTCTTCTCGTCGTTCTGTATGAGCTGCCGCCCCGTGAAGGCGCGCCTCGGACACAGAGGCAGACAGGCTAAAGAAAAAGAGCGCCGTCACTGCCGCCGCCAATATTTTCTTAGATCCCATACTTGCCCCTTTCCCTCAGACACTCTCTTCCCACGCAGAAAATAAAATGCCGCCGACGAAAAGCGGCGGCAAAAGAACGCATCCTTATTTGAAAAGCTGGCTCACCGAACGGTGCGACTGGATACGAATAATGACGTCACCGATCGTATCCGCCAAAGAACGGACAACAATCTTTTCCGATTCTTTTTCCGGCGGCAACGGAACGGTGTCGGTAATAATCAATTTTTCGATATTCGATTCGTTGATCCGCCGCACCGCCGGATCGCTCAAAATGGCATGGGAACAACATGCATAAACCGAGCGAGCCCCCATGCGCTGTAGAGCCTTCGCACCTTCGCAAAGAGAACCGGCGGTGTCTACGATATCGTCGATCATAATGCAGTCTTTGTCTTTAATATGACCGATGATATTCATGACTTCAGCTTTTCCCGGCTCTGGGCGACGTTTTTCAATAATAGCAATGGCTGTTCCCAAATGATCCGCCAATGTTCTGGCTCGAGTGACACCGCCCAAATCAGGCGACACCACAATGGGATCAGTTAAAGGATTTTCCACGAAATATTCCGCTAAAATCGGAGAAGCCGCCAGGTGATCTACGGGAATATCGAAAAATCCCTGAATTTGACCGGCGTGGAGATCCACGGTCACCACTCGGTCAACACCAGCTGTTTCCATAAGATTGGCCACCAATTTGGCAGAAATAGGTTCCCGTCCTCGCGTTTTTCGATCCTGCCGCGCATAGGCATAATAAGGAACCACCGCCGTGATACTATTAGCCGAGGCTCGACGACAAGCGTCCACCATAATCAGAAGTTCCATCAAATTATCGTTGACCGGCTGGGAAGTTGGTTGAATGATAAAAATGTCGCGGCCCCGAACACTTTCTCCAATCAGAATCTGGGTTTCGCCGTTATTAAAACGGCTCACCAGCGCGTCGCAAAGCCGCACCCCAATGTGATTGGCAATATCTGACGCCAATTTTGGGTTAGCACTGCCCGACAAGATGCAAAGATCTTTCATGTCTGCCATTTTTCTAAACCCCTCCATAGCCATTCTTCGCCGGAAAATACCGACAGACGACGGCGCTTTCCCCTACTGTGTAAAATGCCTCGCCCTCTCCATTATAAAACGAACGGACTTTTTCTGCCAGTCTTATTTTGAGATTCTCCTCATTGCCGCTTATCCGGCCAGTCAGGGATATTCTTCTGTCGCGCCCGAGCCACCGCCAAATTTTTCGACGGCACGTCCTTGGTGATGGTAGAGCCAGCCGCTACGTAAGCACCGTCTCCCACCGTCACTGGCGCAACGAGATTGGAGTTGCAACCTATGAAAGCATCGTTGCCAATGATAGTGCGGTATTTCGCCTTGCCATCGTAATTCACGGTAATGGTCCCGCATCCCATATTAACCCCCGACCCCATATCACAATCGCCAATATATTGCAGATGAGGAAGTTTAGCTCCCTCACCGATGAAAGAATTTTTAACCTCAACAAAATTCCCCACCCGTACCTGCGCGGCCAATTTCGTCTGAGGCCGCAGATGGACATAAGGGCCAACTATTGTGCCGTCACCAATCTCACACTCATGAGCATAGACGAATTGAGCTGTCACCTCATGCCCTATCTTCGTGTCCGAAAAACGACTGGACGGTCCCAAAACGCACCCTTCTCCCACCAAAGATGCCCCTTCAATCCAGGTAAATGGATAAATCACCGTATCCTTCCCCACCGAAACGTCTGTGTCGATAAAGGTAGTGTCCGGATCCATCAAGGTCACGCCGCTCTCCATAAGGGCTAAATTCTTGCGATGGCGCAGGATCTTTTCCGCACTCGCTAACTGGAGGCGGGAATTGACCCCTATCGTCTCTTCGTAATTTTCCGCCGCCAAGGCCCAGATTTTTTCTCCCCGCTGTCGCAAAATGGCGAGGATATCCGGTAGATAATACTCCCCCTGGGCGTTATCACACCCCACCTCCGCTAAGGCAGAGAAAAGATCCTGCGCCTCAAAACAGTAGATACCGGAATTGACTTCCTTCTCCTGCCGCTCCGCTTCTGTAGCATCCTTTTCCTCGACAATTTTCTCCACGGTACCCGCCGCCGAACGAATGACCCGCCCGTATCCCGTAGCGTCCGGCATAATAGCCGTAAGCACCGTGGCCTTAGCGGCGGCTTCCTTATGCGCCTGGTAGAGCCGCGTGAGGAGTGCCCCCGTTAAAAGCGGCGTATCGCCGCACAGTACCATGACAGTTCCGCGTTCATCCCGAAGAAGCGGTTCCGCCATACGCACCGCATGACCCGTACCTAGCTGTTCCTCCTGCACGACGATCTCTGCCGCACCTCGAATGGCGGATCGCACAAACTCGGCCCCGAAGCCTACCACCACGATATTGCGGCGCGCCCCGGCTTCCCGGGCCGCATCCAAGACGTGCTGCACCATAGGTTTTCCTCCCACATGGTGAAGCACTTTAGGAAGAACCGATTTCATCCGAGTCCCCTTCCCGGCCGCTAATATGACGGTAACTAAATCTGACATTCTTTTACCTCCAAAATCGAAGATTATACTGCCCCGTCGCCCTCTGCCCGTTTCTCCATGGCTTCCATGCTGGCCAAAAGCGTCTGCTCGGATTTTTCCATGTGATGTTCCGCCGCTTTTCGTGCTGCTTTCACGTCTCCCTGCGCGATGGCCTCAACGATCAGGCGGTGTTCTTCCAGCGTCGCCTTGAGCCGGCCGGGAAAGGACATAGATGTGGTGCGAAAGCGTGTGAGCTGCTCTCTCAAGTTTGAAATGATCCCCACCAGTCGCCGGTTTCGACTAGCCTGATAGAGAAGATCGTGAAATTCCGTATCCGTTTCTACAATCTTCCCCATGTCGCCGCTCTCGATATAAGCGCCAATCTGCACTAAGAGGCGCTGCAATCGCTCCAACTCCTCATCGGTAATGCGTTCCGCCGCCAAACCACTGGAAAGGGACTCCAGTGAAGTGCGTATTTCAAAAACTTCGTTGATATCGCGAATGGAAAGATTTGCTACATACGTACCCCGTCGAGGCATCATAATGACGTACCCTTCCAATTCCAGTCGCCGGATCGCCTCTCGAACCGGTGTGCGGCTGACACCCAATTCCTCCGCCAACTGTATTTCCATCAGCCGTTCCCCAGGCTTTAGTATCCCGTTGCGCACAGCATCGCGCAGTGTTTCACAGACCACATCCCGGAGCGGCTGATAGCTGTCCAGTCGAATGGGGGCTAATTTTTTCTCCATACATTTCCCTCGCTTATGCTCAGTTCTTCTTATCCATTTTCTTTTGGTCCCGTTGTCGGCACAACGAATACCACCGCCTCCGGATGGACAGCCGACAGTGCCGCCGCCGCCCGCTCAGCCATCACTTTATCACGAGCCAATGCATACACCGTCGGACCGCTGCCAGACATCAAGCTGGCCAGAGCGCCGTTTTCTTTTAGGATATGTTTATAGTCGCCAATGACAGGATGTGCTTTCAGTGTCACGGCTTCCAAGGCGTTCCCCAACCGCGCTGCGATCCCCTTCAGATCGCCCTTCTTGATTGTTTCCACCATAGCTGATGTCCAAGAAGTTTCTAACCCGTGTAACCGATCAAAAGTACTATAAGCCCACGCCGTAGATACCTCGATGGGCGGCCTCGCCAAAACGACCCACGCATGAAGACCACAAGAGAGCGGCGTAAGTATCTCTCCCCGGCCTGTGGCCAATACCGTCCCCCCCCGCAGACAAAACGGTACATCAGAGCCAATTTCCGCCCCCAAGCGGATCAGTTCCGTCGCTGTCATTTGCGTCGCAAAAAGTTCGTTCAATCCGCGCAGCACGGCAGCGGCATCAGCTGAACCACCAGCCAATCCTGCTGCGATGGGGATGCGTTTTTCGATCTCAATCCGAACCCCGCTTCGTATCCCATGGACATTTAAAAAGCGGCGTGCCGCTCGCCACGCCAAATTGCTCTCGTCAGCGGGAAGCGCGGTAGTATTGAGATGCAGCGCAATGCCATTGGAAACTAATTCCATCCGCAGCGTATCAAAAAGCCTCACGGACTGCATGACCATCGCCACCTCATGGTAGCCGTCCTCCCGCCGCCCCAAAATATCCAGTGTCAAATTGATTTTCGCATTGGCCTCCACGGTCACCAAAGCAGAATCACACCCATTCTATTTTGCCCGCAACTCACATAGGATTTTATCAAGTTTTGTCCCATAAGTAAATATATCGTCGCCGTCCATTCCTACCCCTCGCCAACCACCAAGGGCAGAAAATACGCCTCCGTCCCCGCGATCGCCTCAGGTGAAAAGCGGCAGCCGAGGGCGGAAGGCTGCCCGAAGAGCATGAAACAGGAAAAGGTCAGGAAGCCGTCTTTTTCGCCCGAATCCACCCGATGGCGAAACCGTTTCTGACGAATAAAACGCTGATACATGGCCTTTTCGCTTTCCCGGCAAACGATGTCGTCGTAACGATCCACCAATTTTTCGATCACCATCTCATGCTCCGCCCCGCGCTTTCGCAAAACGCAAACATTACGGCCTTCGCGCCCCCAAATTTCCTTGTAGACGTACGCTCCATCCGATAGCGCCTCGTAATCGGCTTCAAAATATGACGGCGCCAAATACCGCCCCACGATCTCCCGTTCCTCCGCTGTCAAAAAGCGGTTCGTGCGGTAGAGCGCGTACACTAACGCCATGAAGGATTTATTTTGCAGGATCACGGCTTCCGGCGGATTAAAGAGCGCGAAACGCCCTTCCCGATAGAGATCCAAAAACATCTGCCCCAATGGTTCGCCGTCGGCCGTTCGCTCGTCGATGAGAATTTCCAAGGGGTGCAGCCGATAGAGCGCGGCGGCATGTGCGCCATCTGCGAGCGGGATCCCCGCCGCGTCAATTTCCATATCGTAAAACGACAGGAACCGAATATCCCCCTGGGGACAGCTCTCCGCCATCAGACGCGCCAGAAACCGCGTCGTCGCCAAATCTTCCGGGCAATCATCGAAACAACTGAAGACGAACGGTCGAGGGCAAAAATCCCGCGTCCCAAGGT
>CAJPQU010000079.1 GCA_905372875.1 uncultured Schwartzia sp.
CTCCAAGGCTTCGCCCATCGTCACCCCGGCGATGGCGGAAAGCGGCGCCGCCTCGGGAAATACATTGGGAATGACGGGATCGTCCGGCCATGTCTCCACCCGCAGAAACTGCACCACTTTATTAAGGCGGCCTTCCTGGTGCTGTTGCGTCTGGGCGTGCATATCGGTAGTTCCCACGGCGGCCACGGGTGTTCGGCCATAATGCACCACCCGCCCCTCGCGATTCCGTTCTTTCCCCAAGGATTCCGCTAAAAGCTGGATGTACCATTCGGCTAGAGATTTCAGATCGTCGCCATAGGGCATCATGACTTCAATATCCCGCCCGTACTTTTCCGCCGCCAGGAATTTGAGCGCCGCGTTGAGCATCGCCGGGTTCTGCCACACTTCATCCTTTTGACAACTTTCATCCATGGCCCGCGCCCCCGCCAAAAATCCCTCGATATCAAATCCGATACAAACCCCCAGGGAAAGTCCCACCTCGGAAAAAACAGAAAAACGCCCCCCCACGCCGTCAGGGACAGAGAACATCGGCCATCCTTTCTCCGCCGCCAACCGGTGAAGGAGCGTGGGCGATTCTATCGCGGGATCGGTGACAGCCGTCACCGACAGGCGAATGTCAGCGGTCCGTCCTAAACGATCATAGAGGAGCATAAAATTCGACATGGTATCCAAGGTGCTGCCGGACTTTGAGATCACCAGAAGAAGGACATGGAGCGGGCGCCCCGCATGGGACTTCACGCGGACCGCCCGCCGCGTCAGATGGGCGATGAGATCCGTCGCGCGGCGGGGATCCATATTGTTCCCGCTGAAATAAACCTCCGGCCAGCCACCGCGCTCGGCGCGCGACTTCTCGTTCCAAAACGCGCCCCCCGTCACGTCAAAGAGAACCCGATTCCCCAGATAAGAGCCGCCGATGCCCAGCGACACCACAACATCAACGTTTTCTCGAACCTCTTCCCCAAAGGCCTTCAACCGCTTTAAGGAAACAGGAGAATTCAGATGCCCTTCCGCCACGTAGGGGAGCTCGGAAAACAGCACCTTTTCCGGCGCGCCGTCTTTAGCACGATGACCGCGCACGAGACCGGTGCGGCGCATGCCCGCTACGGCGTGATGGGCCGCTGTAAGGCGCGGCGTCAGCGCCTCGACATCCTCTATCGTCACGCACCCCGCGCCGACCAGATTCGTATAATCAAAAGAAAAGCCCGAAGGCAGGGTCAGTCTCATGCCTTTCTCTCCTTTTTCCGCCGGATCGCTTCCTTCCGCGTCTTGTCCGCACCAGAACGCTTCGCTTCGATAAGCGGCCCGAGGGAACGCACCAGATAGGTCATGAAGCGATCCCGCAGTTCCGGACGTTTGAGGGCCTGCTCCACCGTAGCTTCTAAGAAGCCCTCCTTATCCCCGATGTCGTAACGCCGCCCATCAAATTGATACGCGTAGACCTTCTCCCGGGCGGCCAAGGTGCAAATCGCATCCGTGAGTTGAATTTCCCCTCCCCGTCCCGGAGCGGTATTCTCCAAGATATCGAAAATTTCCGGCTCGAGCACATAGCGGCCCAGCACCGCCAAATTCGACGGGGCTTCCCCCACCGCGGGCTTCTCCACTAAATTGACGGCCTGCCAGACATTTGGCTTCAAGGGCCGCGGAGAGACAATACCGTACTGGGACACCTGATCTTGGGGCACCGGCTGTACCCCTAAGACGCTGCCGCCTAATTCCAGGTAGACGTCGATGAGCTGGGACAGGCAAGGCACCGCAGCATCCACCAGATCATCCCCCAAGAGGACAGCGAAAGGCTCATCGCCCACAAATTGGCGGGCGCATAGCACTGCGTGCCCCAAACCGCGAGCTTCTTTCTGGCGAATAAAGTGAACGGTGATATCGGATATTTCCTCCACCATTTTCAGCAGATCATATTTCCCCTGGGCGCGCAGCTGCTGTTCCAATTCCAAGGAGCGGTCGAAGTGATCCTCGATGGAGCGCTTATTGCGGCCGGTGATGATGAGGATCTCCTCAATCCCCGACGCGATAGCCTCTTCCATGATAAACTGAATGGCCGGCTTATCCACGATAGGCAGCATTTCTTTCGGTTGTGCTTTCGTCGCCGGAAGAAAGCGCGTCCCTAAGCCCGCCGCCGGGATGATGGCCTTACGGATCTTTTTCACGCGGCTTCACCTCTGTCCTCTCCCAGAATCCCTTTCCCATTCCCATCAGCGGCGAATCTTCGTCAGAAGTTCCTCCGTCTTTTCCCGAAGCAGCGCCTCATCGCCCCGGGTCTCCACATTGAGGCGGATGACCGGCTCCGTATTGGACATCCGAAGGTTAAAGCGCCAAGTGGGAAATTCCACGCTGAGGCCGTCCACCTTGTTGACCTCACCCTGCGGCCCGTATTCTTTTTCCAAGGCCGCTAAAACCGCCGGCGCATCCGCTACCGTGCTATTGATCTCGCCGCTGCAGGGGAATTTCGCCATGCGCTCCGCCATCAGCGCGGAGAGCGGCTTTCCCGCTTCGGATACCAGTTCCATCACCAAAAGAAACACCAGCATGCCGCTGTCGCAGAAAGAAAAATCGCGAAAATAATGATGGGCGCTCATCTCGCCGCCGTACACCGCATCTTCCCGCCGCATCCGATCCTTGATGAAGGCATGGCCGCTCTTGCACATCACCGGGACACCGCCCATCTTCTCCACGATTTCAATCGTATTCCACGTCACCCGCGGGTCATAGATGATCTTAGCCCCCGGATGGCGCTTCAAAAACGCCTGCGCTAAAAAGCCTACGATATAGTATCCCTCGATAAATTGTCCTTTCTCATCAAAAAGGAAGCAACGGTCGAAATCCCCGTCCCAAGCAAATCCCAGATCCGCTTTCGTTTCCCGCACCGCCCGCGCCGTGCTTTCACGGTTGTCCGGCAGCAGCGGGTTCGGCACGCCGTGGGGGAAATTGCCGTCCGGTTCGGAATAGAGGGGCAGAATTTTTACCGGCAGCCGCTTGGCGAGAGCGGCGACGATAGGGCCTCCCGCGCCGTTGCCAGTATTCGCCACCACCGTCAAAGGCTTTAAGGCCTTCACATCAATATAGGAGAGAAGATGTTCTACATAGGGATCCGTGACATCGCACCTCTCTACTTTTCCAGGCGGCGCGGCGGGCGGGGGAAAATCTCCCGCCATGACGGCTTTTTCAACGTCCAAAAGTCCCGTATCCCGGGAAATGGGACGCGCCCCCTCCCGTACCAGCTTCATGCCGTTATAATTCTTCGGATTGTGACTGGCCGTTACCATGATGCCGCCGTCTAACTGCCAATGCGCCGTAGCGAAGTAGATCATCTCCGTACCGCACTGCCCGATGTCCACCACATCGCAGCCCGCCTCCGTGAGCCCCCGGGTGAGTGCCTCACTGATCGCCGGGCCCGAGAGACGGATATCGTGCCCTACCGCCACACGCTTTGCGCCCAGGAGAGCCACGAAGGCCCGGCCGACACGATAGGCCAGCGTCTCATTCACTTCCGTCGGATAGATCCCGCGAATGTCATAAGCCCCAAAGCCTTGGTTGCTGATCTCCATCCTTCTTCCCTCCAGCCCCTGAATACGCCCTACCGTCCTACGACCTTACGCCTAAAGTTTTCAATTTCTATGTTCTATATCAATGGGCAGAAATCCTTCTCTATTTTATTAAAATCCGGCAAAGTTTTCTCTGCTGCCGACAACTGATCCCTTCAGCCGGCCTTTTCTTCCGCAATCGGATCGCGCAGGGTGCGGCGAACCCAGAAATAAGCCGGCACGAGGGGCAGACAGGCGCCCAGCCACGCCAGAGGATTCGCCAGACATGCGCCCAGATAGCCGAACCGATCGATCAAAAAAAATGCCGCCCCCGCCCGCATCAGCAGCTCCATAAAACCAGCCAATGTGGGGACAAAAGTCTGTCCCAGCCCTTGCAGTGTGAAGCGAAAAATAAAGAGCAGCGACAAGAGAAGATAACAGGCGCCGTCCACGGCCAGGTAAAGATGGCCGTAAGAAATCACCTGCGCCTCCTCGGGGCCAACGAAGAGCGCAATGAGTTCCCCGCCGCCAAAATACATCAAGAGCCCTACGGCAATGCTGAACGTCCCCGACATCAAAATACCGGTGCGCACCCCGGCCCGGATGCGCGCGAATTGTCCCGCACCATAATTTTGCGCCGTGTAAGCCGCCATGGCCATGCCAAAGGACATCATGGGCATGACCCCGATGGTGTCCACCTTTTGCGCTGCCGAATAAGCCGCCACCGCCACTGGCCCCAGATGATTGAGGGGCACCTGCAGGATAATGGCCCCCAAAGCGATAACCGAACCCTGAAAGCCCATGGGGAGTCCCAATCGTAAATGCTGCTGGAGCATCCGAAGGGAAAAACGCCAGTCTTCCCGCCGGGGCCAAAGCGCAGGAACATGGTGGCGAATATACCAAAGGCCAAAGATATTGGCCACCACCTGGGAAGCAGCCGTGGCCAGCGCCGCCCCCGGCACCCCTAAAGCCAATCCTAAGATAAAGAGCGGCTCAAATAATATGTTCAGTGTCAGCCCCAAAGCCAGCAGCCAAGTGGGCGTCCGGCTGTCGCCCAACGCCCGGATGAGATTGGCCTGCATGGAAAAAAGCATGAGAAACGGCGCGTTGGCGCCGATGATACTGATGAACGTCACCGCATCTTCCAAAATTTCCGGCGGCGTCTGCATGAGAAGCAGCACCGGGCGCGCCCCTAAAACACTGACCGCCGCCACCGTCACCCCGATGAGTGCCGCCAACAAAAAACAGGCGGCGGCGCTCTTTCGCACCCCCGCCATGTCCCGCGCCCCATAGCGCTGGCCGGTGTAAATAGAAAGTCCCGTGGCCGTCCCGATGACAAATCCCATCAAAAGGAACATGAGGCCACCGGTGCAGCCCACCGCCGCCAGCGCCTCCACCCCTAAAAAACGCCCTACCACTAAGGTGTCCACGAAAGCGTACATCTGCTGGAAAATATTCCCCGCTAAGAGGGGGAGCGTAAAACCCCAGATTAGGCGCGCCGGGCTGCCCTCTGTCAACATCTTCGCCATAAGGACCTCTCATTCAAAGAAGATCGTCACCAGCGTCCGCAGCCGCTCCTGAAGCACCACGGCACTGGCCGACAAGGCGTCCGACTGTGGCCGAAGCCGGGAATAATGGAAAACCCGCGGCTTCTGATTCGTCCAAAAATCCGCCGGATAAGGAACGACTTCTATCCCCTGTTTCGCAAAATTGAGAACCGAACGGGGCATGTGAAAGGCTGAGGTCACTAAAATAGGCCGGGAAAACCCTTTCTCCCGGAGAATTTGTGCCGAATAGCGGGCATTTTGCGTCGTATTTTGACTTTTCGTTTCGAGAAGGATATCCTCCTCCGGCACACCCAGCCCCACCAAAACCCGGCGAGCAATGAGGGCCTCCGTCCCGCTGTCCGCATAGACCTGCCCCCCGGAAAGGAGAATGGGAATATGAAGCCGCCGCCAGAGACGCGCCGCTGTCAGAAGGCGGTTGGCCGGGCTGGAAGAGAGCGTCCCCACACCGTCCACATCCGGCGTATCTCCCATGGCCCCGCCGCCCAGCATAACGATCACATCTCCGGCGGGATAAGCCGGCGGTTCATATTGATTTTCCAGTCCGCGCAGGAGAGCATCCGCCACCAGGCTGGTGGAAAGAAGATAAAAGGCAAAGGTCACGACAAAAACAGCGCCGGCAATCTGCCGCGCCCGCCGCCGCCACGCCCAGAAAGCAATCCCAAAGAGCAGCACGAAGAAGATCCCCGGGGGCAAAATAAAGCTGGCGCCAAATTTTAAAAGGTATATCATAAAGCCGCTCCCTTCAGAGAGTATCTCTTCGGCCCCAATGCTCTGAAACCGCTGCTTTTCCCCCAGCTTCATCGGCGGCGCACCGCCATCTCCGGTGGTCGCAGCCTTCTCTCCGCAGCACTACAGGACGGCGAGGAAGCCACCCCCCGTCCTTCTCCCCGGCCCAATCATCAGCGATGTATTTCATGGGACCTGTCCCTTAAAATACCCATAGGTACGCCGCAGCCCTTCCGCCAAAGAAACCTCCGGCTGCCAGCCGAGATACCGCTTCGCCTGTTCGTTGGCCAGTGATGACTTATAGATATCGCCGGGGCGTTCCGGCCCATATTGCGGGACGATTGCACGCCCGGCAGCCTTCGCCAGTAGCTCCACCAGCGTCCGCAGGCTCGTCTGTGATTCGGTGGAAAGATTATAGGCCGCATTGGGCGACGAAGTAAGGAGAGCGGCTCGAATACCCGCTGCGATATCCCCCGCGTAGACGAAATCCCGCGTCTGTTCACCATCGCCGAAAATCGTCAATGGCTCCCCCTTCGCCGCCGCTCGGGCGAAAATGCTGATGACGCCTCCCTCGCCTCCGTCGCCCTGCCGCTCGCCGTAGACATTCGCGAAACGCAGCACGACGTAATCAAGGCCAAAAAGGCGCTGGTACAGCGCCAAATATCCCTCCGCCGTCACCTTGCTCAGGCCGTAAAAGGACAGCGGTGCCAAGGCCCGGGATTCTCCAATGGGAAGCTCGCTTTCCCGCACGTCTCCGTAAGCGGCAGCTGTCGAGGCAAAAATGATCCGCCGGACGCCGCTCTGACGCGCTGCTTCCAGCACCTGTATTGTCCCCAGGACATTCTGCCGGGCATCAAAGGACGGATCCTCCACCGAGGCGTTCACCATCGTCTGCCCCGCCAGATGAACGATGGCGTCAAACTGTCCTGCCGCCACCGTATCCCTCAGCGACGCGTCCAAGACATCGGCCACGATGAGCTTTACCTCCGGGGGCAAATTCTCCCGCCGCCCCACGGACAAATTGTCCAAAGCCACCGGCTCGTCTCCTGCCGCCCGTAAATGCGCCGCCAAATGAGAGCCGATAAACCCCGCGCCCCCGGTAATCAAAACCTTCATCCCATATCGCTCCTCGAATCCCCGGAAAAGCAGCCAAATCGGCCGCTGCCGGGAAATGTTTTGCTCTTCGCCCCAGGGGCGCATCGCTTACTTTATGATAGAAAGGATTTCCCCGCCTGTCAACTTCTTCTCCTCACGGCCCGCCGCTAAAACAGCCCCACTGTCTTGGACAAAAAGATCCAGCCAAAAAGGGTGAAGGATGACAACGCGGTCGTAAAGACCACCGCATTCCCCGCCAAATCGGCGTCACTGTCCATCTGCTGGGCCATGGCAAACCCCGCCACGGCGCACGGAGTGGCAAAGACAGAGAGCAGGGTGGCAAACTCTATGCCTCGAAACCCAAAGAGCGCTGCCGCCGTGAGCACCGCTCCGGGCACCACAAGGAGGCGGGCCGCGATGCAGGCAAGGAGCTGCGGCCGATGGTCCACCGTGGTGCCGAAGCGAAAGGACGCCCCTAAGATGATGAGTGCCAAAGGCGTCGTCGCTGCCGCCACGTGGGCGAGGGGCTTTAGCACCGGCGCGGGAAGGGGAATGTGCAAAAGCAGACAGAAAAGCCCCAAGAGCGCGCCGCGAATCATCGGATTTTGCAGGACACCCCGCAAGAGATGCGGCAGGCTGTAAGAGCCGCCGCGAAAAAGCTCTAAGGTAACGACCCCCAGCACATTATAGATCGGCACGATGACGGCGATCATCATGATGGGGACCGCCAGCTGATCGTCCCCGAAAAGATTGCCCACGATGGGAATCCCCAAAAGGACGAAATTGCTGCGATAAATCGCCTGAATCATTGCGCCTCGCCGCCGGGGAGAAGCCTCCCACCAACAGACGGCGGCAAAGGCCGCGGCGTAGACGACCCCCAAGGCGGCGAGGGCGAAGAGGACAAGTCTCGGGCGAAAAATATCTCCAATATTTGTGGTATAAACATTATAAAACATCATGGTGAAGAAAAAAATCTGAAACACCACGCGGTTGACGTTCTTCAATTCTTCGTCCGTCAGCATCTTCTGCCGCCGAATCCAAAGGCCAATCCCGATGAGGACAAAAATCGGCACCACGGCCTTAAAGGCGACAATAAAATTCGACCCGTCCATGCCCATACATACCCTTCCGTTTTTTCTCTTCTGGAAATATTATAGGCTCGTCAACCGCCGGACGCAAACCTTTCCTGTGGAAGAAGACCTCTTTAATGAAGACAGTCTGCTGTCATCGCTCTGCATTTGCGGCTCCAAACGCCGCCTCCAGCCCGGGGCGTCCCGCCGCCGTGTTATAGAGTGCAGCCAAAAGCGGCGTCATGGAAGCGGTGCCGGTGGTGAAGCCCTGCCCCGAAAGGAGATGCCCTTCAATATCAAAAAGACCCTCCTGGAGAATCACCTGATACGCGTCCTGCCGTTCCCGTTCCCGCTTCATCTCGTAACTTTGCCAAAGAATATACGTACAGCCCATGGTACGCGCCTTTTCCTGCGCCTCTGTCAACGTCGCCGCCTCTCCCGCAACGACCCCGGGGAGTTGCCGCGCCGTCAGGCTGGCGGTAGCCCTTCGCCACACGGGAATATCCGCCGTAAAATTTTCCGGGAGAGAAAATTCCGCCGCCAGATAAACCTGCGGAAAGGCGCCGGCATCTCCCTCCCCACGCCCCGCCGCTTCGCCGGCATCTTCGAAATTGCGGCGCAAAAGGGCATCCACATAACTCACCATGGCGTGGGAGAAGCGGTGTTGCTTCCGCATCGTCGTGAGCCTCGTCACCTCCCCGAACTGCACATAATCCGAATCAACGGCCTGCACCGCCGCCCCCACAGGATCCCCGGCCATGACCACACGGCGCACCGCCATGGTTTCATACTTTTTAGCGAAGGCCTTGTTCCCCACCGCCGGGGCACCGAAAGTGATCACGGAGAGCTGCTCCGGCGGCACCCCCATATCCGCCAATCGTCCGGCCAAAAGCACCGCCACCGCGCCGCCCAGGCTGTGCCCTGTAAGGCAGAGCCGCGCCTTTGGATCCGCTAAGAGAACGTCGCGGAGCTGTTCCCCAATGGTTGGCATCCCCTCCTTCGGCGTAAAGAAAGCCGTCTGCGCGTAAGCGTTAAACCCGCTGTGTACCAGAGGCTCGGCGGAAGTCGCTTCCTTGCGGGCCGCCGCCTGACGAAATTCTTCCGGTGTATGCCCAGCGAAGGGAACTTTATGCAGGGAAAGATCCAGCTTGATATCTTTCCAATCCTTCGTTCCTGTCACGGAAAGGAGATACATCGGCCCTGTCGGTTCCTCCCGACGCAAGAGGTAGTAGCT
Source organism: uncultured Schwartzia sp. (assembly GCA_905372875.1). Taxonomy (GTDB): domain Bacteria; phylum Bacillota; class Negativicutes; order Selenomonadales; family Selenomonadaceae; genus CAJPQU01. The sequence continues at coordinate 9,230 of CAJPQU010000079.1, forward strand.
GGCCGTTGTCCGTTTATCCTCCTCCCGGAACGGCAGCATGACAAAATCGTTAGCCGCCAATTCTTCCCGGGCCACATCCCCCACCCGGTCGCTGTAACTGGCCAGCGCCACCCACCCGCAGAGATACTCCATCTCCGCCGAAAGGACCGGTTCCGCCGCCGCCGATGAGGACAAGAAAAAAGACAGCAGCACCAAAAAGCCCAATGT